>CAJWIZ010000081.1 GCA_913041805.1 uncultured Prochlorococcus sp. | reverse complement strand
AAAATTACTGTTTCTTCTGGAAATAGCATGGTCGCTTCTTCTTCACTTGCATCTTTTCCAAGATTTCACTTTCCAATGCGTATACAGAGCTGAAGAAGAGGTTCATTCATATTTGATTCTGTCTTTTGTATTAAAGAAGCACTTTTAACTTTGTTTGTGGAACCACTAAAAATGTGAATGCACCCCTGGCATATTTCTTGAGGATTGATACCTTGCCTAAAGATTCATATTTACTTTGAATGTTTACCCTTTGAATACGGGGGTTGAGTCAGGCGGAGCCCGTCTTGCAATACGTCTTTTGCAAGATGCTGCAGAGAAGGGTGAACTGGATCCTTGGGATGTGGATGTTATTCCAGTTATAGATGGATTTTTAGATCAATTGCGACTTAGAATTGAAGTGCCTAGGCAAGTTTCAGAACAGATCAATCGTCATGGTGGTAGTTATGAAAGAGATCTGGCTGAAAGTAGTGAGGCATTTCTTGCTGCATCGGTATTAGTTGGTTTAAAGGCAGAGGTTCTTGAGGCAGACACTTTCCCCGTTGAAGACTCTCTTGATGAAGCTTTTGACTTGGAAGTATCAGAACAAGGTTGGCTTGATTCAAGTTTTCGACTTCCCATATACCCAGAAAAGCATCTTTATAGAAGACCCGTCGCTCCACCTCCATTACGGAGGCCAGTAACTTTAGGGGAGCTTATAGAGCAGCTTGAATCAATTGCCGAACAAATTGATTCAGATGAACTGCAAAACCGTAGGCGTCGTAGAAAGAAGCGATTTACTGATCGAGAGGCAATTGCACAAGTCACCTCGTTGGCCCATAGGGAAAAACTTCCAGAGACAACAGCAGCATTAGGTGTCTTTTTGAGTAATTGGGAACCCGCTTTGGATTGGCTGGATTTTGAATTACTTGTATTGCATTGGAAAGATATTGCTAGCGATGATTTGGATAAAGATCGAGTAGGTGTTTTCTGGGCATTGTTGTTCTTGTGTTCTCAAGGCAAAGTGGAATTAAAACAAGATGGATCTCTTTACGCTCCATTAAGCCTTAAACGAATCCTTACTCCTGGCTCAATTGCTCAATTGCCAATAAGGACTTTGAACGTGCCAGATGTTTCGCCGGCTGCAGCTTAGATTCAAAATTGGATGTCCGTCTATGTTGCTCTAATTAGAAGAGGCTAACAACGCCAATGAAGGCGATGATCCTGGCGGCTGGAAAGGGTACTCGTGTCCAGCCGATTACCCACGTGATCCCAAAGCCAATGATTCCAATCCTTCAGAAACCTGTAATGGAGTTTTTGTTGGAGTTGCTTAAGGAGCACCAATTTAAAGAAGTAATGGTGAACGTTTCTCACCTTGCAGAAGAAATTGAAAATTACTTTCGAGATGGTCAAAGATTTGGTGTCGAAATTGCTTATAGCTTTGAAGGTCGTATTGAAGATGGCGAGTTGATTGGTGATGCTCTCGGCTCAGCAGGAGGCCTTAAGAAGATTCAGGACTTTCAAGAATTCTTTGACGATACTTTTGTTGTTCTTTGTGGCGACGCGTTGATTGATCTTGATTTGACTGAAGCGGTGCGAAGGCATCGAGAGAAAGGAGCTTTAGCTAGTTTGATTACTAAAAGAGTTCCCAAAGATCAAGTAAGTAGTTATGGAGTTGTAGTTACAGATGAGCATGATCGAGTTAAAGCTTTTCAGGAAAAGCCATCTATAGAAGAAGCACTAAGTGACACAATAAATACAGGTATTTATCTATTTGAACCTGAGATTTTTGAACATATTCCTTCTGGAAAACCTTTTGATATTGGCTCCGATTTATTCCCTAAATTAGTTGAGATGGGGGCACCATTTTATGCATTGCCAATGGACTTTGAATGGGTAGATATTGGTAAGGTTCCTGACTATTGGCGAGCAATTCGAAGTGTACTCTTAGGAGATGTTCGACAAGTTGAAATACCTGGAAAGCAAGTGAGGGATGGTGTTTATGCAGGCTTAAATGTTGCTGCAAATTGGGATAAAATAAATATCAAGGGTCCTGTTTATGTTGGTGGGATGACTCGTATTGAGGATGGGGCAACAATTGTTGGGCCTTCAATGATTGGACCTAGTTGTTGTATTTGTGAAGGTGCAACAATTGATAATTCCATAATCTTTGATTATTCTCGTATTGGACCGGGTGTACAACTCGTAGAAAAATTGGTTTTTGGAACTTATTGTGTTGGTAAAGATGGTAATCATTTTGATCTTCAAGAAGCTGCACTTGATTGGTTAATTACCGATTCGAGAAGACAAGATTTGGGTGAGCCTTCTCCTCAGCAGAAGGCAATGGCTGAGTTGTTAGGTACTGATCTTATTGTTGCACCGAGTTAATTCCTGCTTGATTCAGTATTTCAGCTATTCGTTCTTCAGCTTTGATTGCCATGACATGAACGCCTTTAGTGATTCCTAGAAATCTTTTAATTTGTTCTGCTGCTATCTCTATTCCTTCATTCGTAGGATTTTTTGAGGCTTCTAGTCGAGTAATTATTGAACTTGGAATACATGCACCTGGAACTACTCGATTAATGAAAAGAGCATTTTTTGCAGATTTCAATAAGAAAACTCCTGCAAGTACTGGAAGCTCGAGTGGTTTGGCTACTTTATTGCAAAAGTTTTCTAGAACGTTAGGGTCCATCACCATTTGAGTTTGGAGAAATTGAGCTCCTGCATCTCGTTTTTGTTCTAATCGTCTAATTAAGCCACTTAGGCTTCGAATGTTGGGATCAGCTGCTGCTCCAGCAAATAAGTTTGTTGGGCCATCTGCCAATTGACCTGAGACAGGATCTTGGCCTTTGTTTAAAGCTGTAACTTGTTTCAGCAAACGAACTGATTCGAAATCACTTACCTGTCGTGTATCTGGTTGGTCACCCACTCGAACAGGATCTCCAGTCAGGCAAAGAACATTTTGAATGCCTAGAGCGTGAGCTCCTATGAGATCTGCTTGAAGTGCAATTCGGTTGCGGTCTCGACAAGCTACTTGCAGGACAGGCTCCAATCCTGCCTCTAAAAGCAGCTTGCAAAGCGCAAGACTACTCATTCTCATGACAGCTCTACTACCATCTGTCACATTGAATGCATGAACCTGCTTTGCAAGGTTTTGTGCCTTTGCAATAGCTTCTGAAGGGTCTGCTCCTCGAGGGGGCATTATTTCTGCAGTAATTGTTACTCCTTCTGATTCGAGGGAGCGTTGTAGAACAGACCTCAAATTTTTTTGCTCCTAGACTACCTACTATGGAATATCAATGTACCTTTAGTCTGCTTAGTATCAATCAAAGGAGTTGAGTGGAGATTATGGTTATTGGCGATCTCTCCAATTCAGCTCACATGTCCCTTTCAGTAAGGGAGATGGAGATTATTGAATTGGTTGCGGATGGGTTAACCAACCAGGAAATTGCTGAGAAGTTAACCATCAGTAAGAGAACGGTTGATAACCACGTCAGCAACATGTTTACTAAAACTGGCTCCAAAAATCGGGTCGCTCTTCTGAATTGGGCTATGGACCATGGCAAGATTTGCCGAGATGGGTTTAATTGTTGCTCATTGCCCGATGAACCTTCTGATGATCACTAAAACCAAGTGAATTTGGCTCTGGAAGGGCTACAAGGCAACATTGAATTGAAGGTAGCTCAAAAAGCTCTGCATACGCATGACAAGCCTCTCTATCACCGCCTACGAAACGGAGAACACCATCTTTGTCATATAAACCGTACAAATTGCCCTCCTAAACATTTGAGGCTCTAATAGCGAGCATCTCGCCACTGGAGAATCTAAAGCAAATCTAAAGGAGCGTCGTCGGTTTTGTCTAGTTGATGCTTATTTTCATGAGATCTTCCCTAGACCAATGACTTATTGGTTTTTGAGCTAAAGCAGCATTTGTTAGTTGGTTATTGTGTGTAATTTCATGCAAGCACCAGTGTGGAACTTTAACTTCTTGACCTGCTGAGATTAATTCCACTTCAGCTATTACTAGAGGTGAATTATTTCCCTCAAAGCAATCAATGATCCAATCGCCTTCTTCCAAGTTAAGTTGATATCTAGTTTTGAATATTTTGTGAGGTGTTTTCTTCCAGATCTCTTGAGCATCTTTAACAGGTATGAGATATTCAAATTCATGTCTTGATATTCTCTGGGCAGGAAACTTGAGCGTTAGCCAAGCTTTTTCTTCTTCTACAATTCTTATTCTTACAGTCCAACTTTTAATGCTTGTTGTTAAATAGCCCTGACGTAAATATTGAGCATTGCAAGAGATATTTCTCCACTCATTCCCTTTGACTAAG
>CAJWIZ010000080.1 GCA_913041805.1 uncultured Prochlorococcus sp. | reverse complement strand
TGCTTGGTGATAATCGCTCGAATAGTTGGGATAGTCGTTATTGGCCTGGAGGCCCTTTTTTGCCAGAAGATGAAATTTTAGGAAGAGCAGTTTGGCGGTTTTGGCCATTTAACCGTTTTGGTCTTCTTCGTTTTTGAGTCCACAATCAACTACTCTCCCTAAAATTTGCTTGCCTTGTAAGGGTTCATTGGCACAATAAATTTTTTTTCTAATATTGATATCTTGCATCCATGTCTTTTCTGGATCATATATTAACCAGCGCCTGCTATCGATACTGAGGCACTCTTCATTTATATTAAGCATCCTGGATGGCCCAAAGCTTAAAGCTTCCCAGAGTTCTTCTACCTTCCATTTCGCCTGAACAATTAGTTCTTGCCATAACGAAGGAAGTACGAGTTGATAACCACTCAATCCAGGTAGACGTTTGTCAGGGGGTAATATTGTTTCTTCCTCGTCAAGAGGAATGGAGTGGACGGCTATAGCAGTAATGGTTCGCTCCCTCAGACCTTCGATTAGTGAGATTCGATCATTAGGGGACCCTAATGATGGTACGACTCTCCATCCAAGTTCAGTATTTGAAAGTGAAGCAGTGTCTTTTATTAAGTGCCACCAACAAACGCTAGACATTGGTTTGGTTTTGCTCTCTGCAATCATTGAGACACTTTTTGCTGTGGATATATTCATAAGCCGTAAGGATGTTTTTGGGTATTGAGCATGTAGTTCAAGTGCTTGACTTAATGGAATCGTTTCACTGCTGATAAGGTCAGGTGGCCAGCCTGCTCTTAGGGTCTCAACACATTCTCGTACCATCCCATCTTCTTGAATCTCTATATCTCTTGGCGCTAATAGAATTGGCGATGTGCCTGCCTCTTCTAGTTTGAGTGCGCGACAGAGGAGACCTATAGGGATCATTCTGTCGTCATCAGCTAGACCTATAGCTCCATTTTGTAGTAGTTCTGAATGAATGGAGAGCTTAGACCCATTGCCTCCTTCACTAAAACCACCCCATAGATGAATTAAAACCTCACTGTTTGAATTGTTGAAACCTTGCAGACGGCTAGATTGATCTCTCCACGTTTTACTTCTAGGTAGTAAAGCTATTTGCCCATAGCCAGCGTGGGCTGCTTTTATGCGGAGACTTTCTAGGGTCTCACAACGACTGTTGACCGGCTCTTCTAAGACTGAGTGGGGATCAACAAGGCAGGGAGCAAGCAGTTTGGAAGGCGATGACTTTGTCTTAATGCCTAGTTTTTGTCCTTGTTTTCTAGCTTCTGCGCCAAAAGCTTTGATTTTTCCATCGACTATTAAAACAGCATCTTTTACTAACGACTTATGAGATCCATAGAGAATTTGAATTGGATCTAATAGTTGCGATATAGCCATGAGGTTAGAGAGCTCCAGCAGCGGTGTTATCGATGACCCCACCCAAATGAGAGGTGAGATTTAAACATGTAACAACATCAGGTTGATTCGCTTCTTTGCAGATATCGACTATGGTCACGCAACCATTTC
Source organism: uncultured Prochlorococcus sp. (assembly GCA_913041805.1). Lineage (GTDB taxonomy): Bacteria > Cyanobacteriota > Cyanobacteriia > PCC-6307 > Cyanobiaceae > AG-363-K07. Next base: position 2,832 of record CAJWIZ010000080.1, on the reverse strand, counting down.
CTTGCTTTATTGTCCAGATATCTGCTGGACTCATCCCGAGAAGATGGCAGAGGATTGTTTTGTTAACTGCATCATGGGCGACTACAAGTGCAGTTTCCTTGGAGGATAGGGCTGAAGATATCTCCTCCCAGCATTTTACTGAGCGAGTCCAGACTTCTTGAACAGTTTCTCCTTCTGGCATTTGAACTTTTTCGGGATGATTTTTCCAGGTTTCCAGAAGTTCAGGCCATTCTTTTTGAATTTCAGATTCGAGTTTCCCTTCCCAAAGTCCATGGCCTATTTCAATTAGTTCACTTTGAAGTTCGATCTTTATACCGGATTGATTTTCGATTATGGCCTCTGCAGTTTGTCTGGGTCGAGTCATTGAACTACTAAAAGCCTTATCTAAAGCTATCTCCCTTAAAAATAAGCCAGCTGCTTTTGCCTGCTCTTTCCCACTTTTATTTAAGGGGATGTCTATTTGACCTTGAAAACGTCCTTGAAGATTCCAGTCTGTCTCGCCATGACGAACAAGAATTATCCGAGCACCATGCGCTCCCCTCTTCGGAAAACCTGAATTGAGATGTGTAGTGCTATTGAGACACTCAAGTTGAACTTCGTAAGAGTTGAATTTGCTTGGTCTTAAATTAAATATAGTTAGAGATGAATTATCAATTTGAATTCTTCGAAATCCTTGTTTAGGCTGTTTTAATAACTCGAGTATAATGCAACGAAGAATTGCATTGTGTGCAACTACCAAAATTGTTTGATCTTTTTTTGGAGAATGTTCTTTGACGATTCTTTCTAAAAAGTCTTTTGCTTGATTTTTTAGTTCTTGAATTGGTTTGAACGTGCTTCCATCTTCTCTAGTAAGTATTAGTTCTTCTGGTTGAGTTCTCCATGTGTTGTATACCTGGGGATATTTTTTCTTTACTTCATCAGCTGTCATTCCACTCCATGGACCAAGTTCTATCTCAAGTAGGCCTTCATCAAAGACTGGTTGTAAATTGTGATTACTTGCTTCAAGAATGTTGTTTGTGGTAGATGCTGCTCGCTTGAGAGGTGAGCTGTAGACAGCATTGATAGGTAAGTTGGATAAGACTTGTCCAGTTTTGCTGGCTTGTTGATGCCCTTCCTCTGTGAGGGTTGAAAGATCATTGCGACCTTGAATTCGCCGCTCGAGGTTGAAGCTACTTAGGCCATGACGAACAAGTAGAAGACGCAAAGTCACTGGCAAAGAGTTTTGATATTAATCATCGTATTTGGGAATTAGTCGACCTAGGCTTTATTTGATGAGAAGAATCTATTTCTTCTAACCTTCTTTGATGATTGGGACCTCTTATGAGACAAGCCATGCCGGCAGGGAAAGTGGCTCTGGCTGCACTCTCACTTTTGTTGGCTTTGTTGATTTGGGGGAAAGGTCTCCAAGATAGTTTTAGCCGTCCTTCTGTAGTTCCTAAGCTGTCTGTAAGACAGCAAGAGATTTCTTGGCTGGCAACTCCTGAGATTCCTGACACTTTGAAGCCTTTGTTTATTGGCGAGTCTTCTGAAAACAAACTTAGAGATGCTTTGCGTGAGATACCTTTGTCGCAAATGGAAGACCGTGAAAGGGTAGTGCTTGGTGCACTTGAAACTACTGATGAAAAGCGACGTTTCACTTTAAAAAAGCCTGTTCAAGATGATGCTTTGGGCATGATTCAAAAGGCTTTGCTTGCAAGTACTGGCAAAAGTAAGACAGAACCATCAGATTTGAATGCTCTTAAGAGCATTCAAAATGATCCTCTCCTCTATCAGGTTGTGTGCTTGGCATTGGGAGGAAGCAAGGAAATTTGTGTTGATTCTGCTGTTTCTAAAAGAATGGCTTTCAGGTTGACGTTTAGCCAGGGTGTTCCTGTTATTGCCATTCTTCTCGGAAGTGGTTTATTGATTCGTCAGGTATGGCTGTTTATCAGGAATGCAAAGCCAGCTTGGCCTCCACTGGTTTCATTGCCTCTGTCACTCGTTGACATGGTGCTCCTTGTAGCTGGTGGATTTGTGGTTTTAGGAGAGGTGCTTTTTCCTGCTTTTGTTGCTCCATTCACGGAAGCCTTGACTCGAAATATCAGTAGCCCTCTTAGAGAGTCGTTGCGAGTATTTGTTGGCTATAGCGTGATGACTCTCCCTCCATTGCTTATCCTTCGCCAGCAACTGAATGGGTTAAACCTTGTCGCCCCACCCCCGGATGGCGGATGGTTGCAGTGGCGTTTAAGGCCATTTGGTCAGGCGTTGAGTCAAGCCTCAGTAGGCTGGTTAATGGTTATGCCTCTAGTTTTACTTACAAGTTGGCTGATGAACTCACTAGTTGGTGACCAGGGAGGTAGTAATCCATTGCTTGATTTGGTTTTACGCAGTCAAGAAACGCTTTCATTGATTTTGCTTTTGGTGACAACTGTTGTCTTTGCCCCTCTATTTGAAGAATTAGTTTTTCGCGGAGCCCTTTTGCCAGTTTTGGCTCAAGCATATGGGCGTGGTTTGGGGGTGATAGTTAGTGCCTTGGTTTTTGCGTTGGCTCATTTAAGTGTTGGTGAGTTTCCACCGCTGGTAGTTCTTGGACTTGGATTGGCTTTTGTAAGATTGAGTTCTGGGCGACTTTTTCCATGTGTTCTGATGCATTCTTTGTGGAATGGTGTGACTTTCATTAACCTTGTTTTGCTTGGGTGATTATTTATCTTCTTGATCTTTGTTTGCTCTAAAACCTTGCAATGGAAGGTATGGGGTGTTTGACTTGATTCATTAAGTGATTTGTTTAGCCATCTTCAGTTACACAGTTGTTTTTATATGATTTCCCTGTGCCAACAACTCGTTCACCAGGAC
>CAJWIZ010000079.1 GCA_913041805.1 uncultured Prochlorococcus sp. | reverse complement strand
GGAGAAAGAAAAATAACTTCGGCTTATAAGAAACTGGCCAAGCAGCCAATACTGCCAATGCAGTAATGAAGCTAGTCAGAAGGATCAGAGGCATCGATAAACCATCAGCCCCAACCGCCCAGGAAAGACCTAAATCAGGCACCCAATTCAAACGCTCAGAAAGCTGCAAATTCTCTTGATTAGGGTCATAACCTTTCAAATAAGCAGCAACGGTTATCAGAAATGTGACCAATGCAATTGCAAGTGCAAACCAACGAACTTGTTTCCCCTCACCTTTATCAGGAATAAATGGGACCAAAAATGATCCTGCAATTGGAAAAAGAATCGAAAAACTTAGCCAAGGGAAATTGGCACTAATTTGATCTGTCACCACACCTATAAGCGGGTAGAAGGTTGAATCAGAAGCACTCTCAAACACTTACGGGCTTACTCACCACTTGTGGAGTGTAGAAATCCTGAGGCTTCTGGCATCCTCTCTATAGGCGTTGAAACACAAGACTTCAAAATCATGCTGGAGGAGGTGCTCCCAATACACCAAATAAAGCCACAAGAGCAACTACGCCACCAAAAACTATTAGTGCATAAAATTGTGCTCTACCAGTCTCAAAATATTTGAGACCTTCTCCACTGCCAAGGGTTAATAATCCAGTGAGGTTAACTACACCATCAACAACTTTTGCATCTACTTCAAGGACTTCTCTAGCAAGCTTTCGACTTCCTTGGACAAATATTTTTTCGTTAATTACATCTAGATACCATTTATTTACCAAGAAAGAGTTAATTGAAGAAAATCTAGCTGCAACATTCTTACCAAGATCTATTCTATTTAAATAATAAGCAAATACAGCTAAAGTTATTCCTGCACTGGAAATAGCTACCGAAGCTCCAGCAAGTGGTAAAAATTCAGTCCAACTAAAATTCTTCATCATTACAAGAGCCTCTTCTGGATTCAGAAGGTTCGCAAATCTACTATTCCAAGGAGTACCTAGTAAACCTATTAAGACAGAAGGTATGGCCAAAACCAAAAGAGGCGTTGTCATAGACGAAGGTGATTCATGCAGACTTCCAGAGTGAGAATTATGTTCTTCTTCCTCCAAATTTCTACCTGCTAAAAGAAGTAATTGATTCTGAAGTTCTTTATTCTCTCCACGAAAAGTTCCTTCAAAAGTTAAAAAATAAAGGCGGAACATATAAAATGCAGTCATTCCTGCAGTCAAAAAACCAACAGCCCAGAGGAGTGGAAAAGTATTGAATGCCTGACCAAGAATCTCATCTTTACTCCAAAAGCCAGCCAAGGGTGGAATTCCACTGATTGCCACACAACCAATAAAGAAAGTAATCGAAGTGATAGGCATTTTCTTACGCAAACCACCCATTAGCCTCATATCTTGCGCAAGAATTGGTTCATGCCCAACCACATCTTCCATTGCATGTATTACAGAGCCTGAACCCAAAAAGAGCATTGCCTTAAAAAATGCATGTGTAACCAGGTGAAACATGCCTGCCACAGGAGCCCCACAGCCCATAGCCAGCATCATGTAACCAAGCTGCGAAACAGTGCTATATGCAAGACCTTTCTTCAGATCCATCTGCGTGAGAGCAATTGATGCTCCCAAAAAACAAGTAATTGTTCCGACTAGAGCAATTACCAAACCAACTATTGGGAACTGGCTATACAAAGGATCTAATCTTGCTACAAGAAAAACACCTGCAGCCACCATTGTTGCTGCATGAATCAACGCAGAGATAGGGGTTGGACCTTCCATAGCATCAGGCAACCAAACATGCAGTGGAAACTGAGCGGATTTAGCCATTGGCCCCATGAAAACCAAAAGACACAAAGTCAAAGCTGCCCAAGTAGGTACTTCACCCGAAGAAATTGCTAAAGACAATCCATCTGAAATCCCTTGAAAATCAAAGCTCTGAGTAGCCCAGAAAAGTCCAAGTATTCCAAGTAATAAGCCAAAATCTCCAACCCTATTCACAACAAATGCTTTCTGCGCTGCATGAGCTGCTCCATCTCGGTCATACCAGAAGCCAACTAGCAAATAAGAACACATTCCTACAAGTTCCCAAAAAACATATATCTCCAGCAAGTTCGGGCTAACAATCAGACCAAGCATTGAACTGCTAAACAGTGCTAAATACGTAAAAAACCGCACATATCCCTTGTCGTGTGCCATGTACCCGTGGGAATAAATCATCACCAACAAAGCGATGGTGGTGACCAAAGACAACATCACTGCTCCAAGTGGGTCAACTAAATAACCCATTGGGAGAGTGAAATTTCCCGCACTTGCCCAAACGAAAAGATGTTCTACGGGTGGAGAACCTGATAGTTGCTCAGCCAAAACTGCGTAACTCAATACCGCTGAGGCACCTAAGCAAGTTAAAAGTGAAATGGCTACAGGCTTTCTGAGCCGATTTATGGCCCCATTAAAACTTATTAATCCCAATCCAGTGACCACAGCTCCAACAAGAGGGAGCAAAGGGATCAACCATGCAAGTTCTGCGGCCGAGGGCATCCGGTCGTTTCAATCTCTTGAGAGTGTAAGCATTTCACCTAAGCAGATGAATTTACTGAAAATGAGATAAACACATTAAGAACTCATGAAATAAAGCGATGAGCCCACCACAAAACACCTATAGCAATACAAATTCCTAGTTGTGAAGGCCTTAAGAACTCATCCCAATGCAATTTCTGGCGCCCATCAATGACTGCCAAAAAAGGGAAAACGGATGTAGTTCTTCGCAATTCCTCAAAAGATTCTCCAAATTTTTCTTTTAATCGCCTATCTCCGTGCCATACGGCAAATAAATGGTGACCAATGAGGCCTACAGAAGTAAACATCATGAAGCTACTGCCAATCCAAAGGCCATGAGTCAAACACCAAAGAATTTGACCAATTGCTTGTGGATGGCGGCTAATACGAATAATCCCTGTCGTATAAAGCCTGACTTCTGGCTTTAATAATGCCGGAATTTCCAACAGGTTATACGTAGCTGGATAAAGAAAAAGAAAGCTAATTGCAGTAAATACAAAGATCAATGGCACCATGCCTGGGAACCCTTGCAGATTCCATAACTGAACTCCGTCATACCGATGTACAAGAAAATATCCAATTAAGACGCCTGCCGAAGGGATACTCAATCCTGCAAAGATCAATCTCCACGCTCTGGCACCTATCAAAGCTTCGGCCCGACTCCGAATAGCTGCTCCCCCACTGTGAATGATCGCAAAAATAATTATTAAGCCAAGCATTACCAAGGAGCTGTGGTGATGACCTCCAAAATTCATTTGTTCAGATTAATTACCTAAAAAAATTATTAGGGCACACCCCCCAGGTATTAAAAGCTTAGAGTTTTTCAATATCCTTGCTGCCAGGTCTGCAAGACCCAATGGCTGATCTGCCCTTCACACTCGATCAACTCAGAATCCTCCGCGCCATAGTTAGCGAAGGAAGTTTTAAAAAAGCAGCGGATAGTCTTTACGTAACTCAGCCAGCTGTAAGCCTCCAAATCCAAAATCTAGAAAAGCAGTTAGAGATTTGTCTTTTTGATAGAGGTGGAAGAAAAGCTCAACTAACTGAAGCGGGAGAAGTCTTGATCAAATATTGCGACACCATCTTGAATCAATGTCAAGAAGCCTGTCGGGCAATAGATGATCTCCAAAGTCTCAAAGGTGGCTCTTTAGTTATTGGCGCAAGCCAGACAACAGGAACTTATTTAATGCCTCGAATGATTGGCCTATTTAGACAAAAATATCCTGATGTAAATGTGCAACTTCAAGTTCATAGCACTCGACGTACTGGCTGGAGTGTCGCCAATGGTCAAATTGATCTTGCAATAATTGGTGGAAAACTACCATCAGAACTGAATGAATTACTAGATGTAATTCCGTATGCACGTGATGAGCTTGCTTTAGTTCTCCCAACAAATCATCCATTAGCCAAACTCAATGAGCTCAGTAAAGAAGATCTATATCGTTTGAACTTTGTAAGCCTTGATTCTCAGTCAACAACACGAAAGGTCCTCGATCAACTCCTTGCCAACTCTGGATTAGATGTTCAAAGACTGCAAATTGAAATGGAGCTCAATTCTCTAGAAGCAATAAAAAATGCCGTTCAATCTGGATTAGGTGCAGCAATGCTGCCTGTCGTCTCAATAGAAAGAGAAATAATTGCAGGATCACTTCATAAGCCAATAGTAGTAGATCTACAAGTGCAACGAGAACTAAAATTGATCAAGCATCCTTCTAGATATTGCTCAAGAGCAGCGGAGGCATTCCTAGAAGACATCTTGCCAATTTTTGCTAGTGAAGAAAACAATTTCAAAAATCAAATAAAGCTAGCAAAAA
>CAJWIZ010000078.1 GCA_913041805.1 uncultured Prochlorococcus sp. | reverse complement strand
TAAGAAGTAAAGCCATCCCTAAAGTAGAGAAATTAATTATTGAAAAAGTGAGCAAAAAAGTAAAATTGCTTATAGCAAAAAACGAATTAAAAGGATATTTAGGTATTTATTGGCCTTTACCTAATGAGGTAGATTTAAGGAGTTTAAAAGCGACACTAGACATCCCAATAGCACTCCCAGCGTCCAAAGAAAAAGGCTTCCTTACATACCACCCGTGGACTAGAAATGCATTGAAAAATGATTTTTTTGGGATACCTGCCCCACTAAACGAACCAATACTGGAAGCAAAAGAAATCAGTCTTCTACTTGTGCCTGCACTCTCCATAGATCAAAATGGATACCGACTTGGGTATGGAGGAGGCTTTTTTGATCGCCTAAGGTCAAACAAAAATTGGCGATCAATTCCGGCATTGGTTGTTTTGCCTAAAGCCTGTGTCTCACAGAAACCTTTACCTAGAGATTCATGGGATATCCCTTTTCATGGCTGGATTAATGAAGCTGGAGAATTTCAACCAAGTAAGTAAACCAACATTTAGCTCTTAATGTTGAAAACAAATTTCCAAAATCAATTAATAGGTGAACCCTAGTCGTTAAGCTGCTTCAAACAAAATCAGAACCTGAAGGTTGCATGGCTGAATCACCTTCTGCCACTTGTATTCACAACTATGGCAGTAAAGCTCTAAATAAAATGATTCAAAAGTTAAGCGCTACTTCTGACGCACGTCGGCGTTATGAATATGTTCTTTGGCTTGCGAAGAAATTACCTGACCTTCCCAAGGAGTACAGAACAGAGTCCACAAAAGTCAAAGGCTGCGTATCCCAAGTCTTTGTCCTTGCGAAACTTAGTAAAGGATGTCTTAAATGGCAGGGATACTCTGATGCTCTAATTACGAAAGGATTGCTTGCCTTCTTGATTAATGGTCTAAACGACCTCACTCCAAATGAAGTTAGCAATATCAACCCTGATTTCATAACCGCAACAGGCCTACAAGGAAGTCTCACCCCATCACGAGCCAATGGATTCTTAAATATCTTCATGATGATGCAGTCACAGGCGAAAGATCTTGCATTGAAAAACTAAAAAGTTCTCCACCTCTTCATAGAGTCACTCAAGAAACAAACGCGACTAAGGCAATTAAAAATGGTAAAGAGTATTGGAGTAGGTCTTCTTGGACTCGGAACAGTAGGTGCGGGAGTAGCCAATATCATCCAAACGCCTGAAGGGCGCCACCCGCTCGTCAGTGAGGTCGAATTAATTCGGGTTGCAGTGAAAGACCTGCAACGTCAGCGAAAAGCCTCCATCTCAAGCACACTCTTAACAAATGATCCAATCGAAGTTATTGATGATCCATCTGTTGAAGTTGTTGTTGAAGTGATTGGAGGAATTGAACCCGCGCGGTCATTAATCCTACGTGCCATAAAGAACGGGAAGTCGGTTGTCACAGCTAATAAAGCGGTTATTGCTAGGCATGGAGAAGAAATTGCAGCAGCTGCAAAAGAGGCAGGTGTTTACGTGTTAATTGAAGCAGCAGTAGGTGGTGGAATTCCAATTATCGAACCACTCAAACAATCACTTGGTGGCAACAGAATCCAAAAAGTCAGTGGAATCATTAATGGCACCACCAATTACATACTCAGCAGAATCGAAAAGGAGGGAGCTGGTTATAAAGATGTTTTAAAAGAAGCTCAAGAGCTTGGATACGCAGAGGCTGATCCAGCAGCAGACGTTGAAGGACTTGATGCAGCTGACAAAATAGCCATTTTAAGTGCCTTGGCTTTTGGAGGCCCCATAAATCGAGAGGCAATTCCAACCCAAGGGATCACGAACCTAAATATTCGTGATGTTGAGTATGCCAATAAACTTGGTTATGGAGTCAAATTACTTGCTGTTGCGGAAAGCCTTGAAAGCAATAACCATAAAGAATCCTCACTTCCTTTAGCGGTTTGGGTTCAACCAACTCTTATACCTAAAGAACATCCCCTAGCAGAAGTCAATGGAGTCAATAATGCCATTTTTGTAGAAGGTGATCCAATTGGAGAGGTAATGTTTTATGGCCCAGGAGCTGGTGCAGGGCCAACTGCATCCGCAGTTGTAGCAGACATCCTTAACATTGCAGGAATTAGCAGATTAGGCAGCAAAAACAACTCTCTTGATCCCTTACTCGAAGCAAGTAGCTGGAGGTCTTGCAACTTAGTAAAGGCCGAAAGAATTATTCAAAAGCATTATTTGCGGCTAAAGGTTGAAGATAGCCCTGGAGTAATTGGTCAAATAGGAAGTGTTTTTGGACAAAATGGAGTTTCAATTCAATCAATTGTTCAATTCGATGCCAACGAAGCAGGTGCAGAAATAGTTGTCATTACTCATGCAGTGGCTTTAGGGAAAGTCACAGCTTCGCTTGAAGTCATAAAAACTTTCAAAGCTGTACAAGGTTTGTCCGCACAAATGGTTTGTATCTAAAGAAAATCAAAAGAGCTGATCAAGCTTTATCAAAGAAATTTGCACACAATCAAAAATCTATAGACGCTGACTTGAGCTTCTCTTAAATTCCAATTAACGCTTGTATGAAATTCAAAGAAGAATTTCACTTCCAAAGTGCGTCTCAAAGGCTATGACTATCCATCATGGTGATTGTGTTCAACTGGTCAGTGATGAAGGACTCTTCCAAGTAATAGGAATAGATGACCAACAAAAAAAATGTTGGCTCAGGCGATGGCCTCTCCCTCCCAAAGGATCACCAGTCTTTGAAATATCAATACAACAAATTGATCATTGTTGCAAAGAAGTCTGAGTATATCTATTTTCATCTAAGAACTAGATCATATCAAGATAAATATTTTGCCTAAATCAATTGTTGAAAGTAAAATTAATTTTACAACTTTCTTGGCAGGATTATTTATTTTAACCAGCCAAATCTCATGCAAGCCAACTCTCCCCAACCAAAGAATAGTAATAGCAAGTGCAGGAAAAATTAGTTCTTTAGACCCTGCCCAAGCGAGCACTTTCCATACGCTTCAACTTTTAAGTGCCTTGGGAGATACTCTCTATAAAATCAATGAATATGGAGAATTAATACCAATCCTAGCGAAAGAAAAGCCAACGATAAGTAATAACGGATTAACCATTTCCATTCCACTTCGCGAGGGCGTTCTTTTCCATGATGGCACTCGCTTCGACTCAGAAGCAATGGTATTTAGTATTAAGAGGTTCATGAAAATAGGAACTTTAAATTACATAATAGGTGGTCGAATATCCTCTGTAGAAGCGGAAGGGCCGTATTTATTAAAAATCAAGCTTACAAGGCCTTCAACTTCAATTACTGGTTTATTAACTTCAATAAATCTTACGCCATTATCACCAAAAGCATATGCGTCTTATAAAGACAAGTTCCTGAATCAACAATTTGTTGGAACTGGGGCATACCAACTAATCAATTTCTCATCTCAGCAACAACGACTTGAACCATTTCCATTGTATTGGAATAAACTTCCCGAAAACCCTGGAATAGATTTCATCAATCTAAGTAATTCAACAGCATTATATGGAGCTCTGCTTAGCAAAGAAATAGATGTTCTTTTATCAAGTTCAATCGATGAAGATCAACGCCAATCATTAAACAAAATGGCAAAGAAAGGCCTTCTTCGTGAAGGAGTAGGTTCTGCAATGGAAATCGGATACATTACTTTTCGAAGTAATGTCGCCCCACTTAACAAAAAGATTCTAAGAAAAGCTCTTTTATACACATTAGATAGAGAACAAATCAGCAGAAGAGTTAGCTATGGACTTAGGGAACCATTAAGAGCATTAGTTCCTCCAAGTCTGAGAGGACAAAGAGAATCAACTTGGCCAGTTTATGATCCAAAAGTGGCCAGGAAACTATTTGAAGATGCTGGCTATTGCAATAACAAAATACTTACAATTCCGTTAACTTTTCGATCAAATGTTCCAGCCGACAAGTTATTAGCACTTACTTGGCAAGCGCAGGTTGAGCGGGACCTATCTAATTGCCTTCAGTTGAAGCTAAATGGAGTTGAATCAACAACCATATACCGTCAACTAGGTGAAGGTGCATATGAAGCCGTAATTCTTGACTGGCGAGGTGCTTATCCTGATCCTGAGGCATACCTTGCCCCTCTTCTTAGCTGCAACAAAATCAATGGCTCAGTTTGCGAAGAAGGTGAGGCCGTGATGAGTGGAAGTTTTTGGACAAACTCTCAATTAGAAAACTCACTAAAAATTAGTGACAAACTTTTTGGAATTAACCGAAAACAAAAACTCCGTGAAGTCGAAGACTATGCAGTAGAAGGAGCTTCATATTTACCTGTTTGGCTTGTTAAACCAAGAGCCTGGGCACAAATTCATCTCAGCGCTCCTGAATTCGATAGCAACG
>CAJWIZ010000077.1 GCA_913041805.1 uncultured Prochlorococcus sp. | reverse complement strand
ACCCCAAGAATGAAGAGCTTCAAGGGCTGCTCGTACTGTTCGCCCCGTAAAAATTACATCGTCAACCAAAACAACTTGTCGATCCTCAACAGTTGTTGGAAGATTCGTCGGTTGAGAGATTCTGGTGCCTATGCGAACCAAATCATCTCTATGAAAAGTAGGATCAATACTCCCTTGATCGATAGGGTGACCTGCTTTTTCTTGAAGTTCCCTAGCCAGAACACGAGAGAGCTGTACTCCTCTCGTTGGAATTCCTAGCAACAAAAGAGCTTGACTATCTGAAACCGTTTCCAGAACTTGTGACGCGAGACGTGAAATAGTTCGCCCAAGCTCTTTTTCAGAAAGTATCTCGACCCTTTCCTCATTGGGGGGCTTAGTCATTTCAATATGTCTTGAAGATAGATTTTATGATGTTCATGACAAATAGAAACTAAATTGCATTCACAAAAGCTGACGGAAGTACGTAGAAAAGCCAGTAAAGACCTTTGAGGCAGTAATTTGAGATTTAGGTGTATTAAAAGCAAGAATTATTTCGGTCTCAATGCCCAACACTAGCTCCGGAGAATCCATGGGATCCCGCCGAGTAGCGCCTGTTGTGCTGGCGATTCTTGATGGATGGGGCCATCGCAAAGATTCTGAAAATAATGCTATTAAGAATGCGCATACCCCAATTATGGACGCGCTGTTAAACGCATATCCCAACACCTTGATCGAGGCCAGTGGTGCTGAGGTTGGCTTGCCAGACAATCAAATGGGCAACTCCGAAGTCGGTCACCTAACCATTGGCGCTGGAAGAATCATTCAACAAGAACTTGTTCGCATTAGCAACACAGTTAAGAAAAAAGAACTGGAAAACAACCATGCACTTATTGAACTGGCCAAAACCCTAAAGAAGAAAGACCGAACATTGCATCTAATCGGACTTTGTTCTGATGGAGGCGTCCATAGTCATGTCGATCATCTTTGTGGACTCCTAGATTGGGCTGCTATAGCTGGATTAAAAAAAGTTGCAATACATGTTTTTACTGATGGAAGAGATACACCAACAGAAAGTGCGAAAAATTATTTAGCCCAAATTGAAGCATCAATAAAATCCAATGGTATTGGCGAAATTGCAAGCCTCTGTGGGAGGTATTGGGCAATGGACAGAGATAATCGCTGGGAAAGAACCTTGAAGGCCTACGAGTTACTAACCAATCCTGATATACCTCTAAGTGACTTGTCTGCACATGAAAATCTTCAACAGAGTTACAAGAAAGGAACTACAGATGAATTTCTTGAACCAATAAGACTTACTTCCTCTTATTTAAAAGAAGACGACGGATTAATAATGTTCAACTTCCGCCCAGATCGGGCTAGACAATTAATTAGAGCATTAACCACCAAAACATTTCAGGGTTTCGAAAGAAGTCATCAACCACAATTAAAGGTCGTTACATTCACCCAATACGAAGCAGAATTACCTGTATCAGTTGCATTCCCACCAGAGTCACTTGAACATCTTTTAGGCCAAATAGTTGCTGAAAATGGGTTACGCCAATACCGAACAGCTGAAACAGAGAAATATCCTCATGTCACTTATTTCCTCAATGGAGGAATTGAAAAACCACTTGTCGGAGAAGATCGACATCTAGTCCCCTCCCCAAGAGTCGCGACTTATGATCTCTCACCTGCTATGTCAGCAGATCTACTAACTGATAGCTGTATCAAAGCCATAGAGAAAGGGGTTTATGCACTTGTAGTCATCAATTTTGCAAATCCAGACATGGTTGGTCATACAGGAGTTATGGAAGCAGCACAGGCAGCAATCAACAAAGTTGATTGCTGTATCGGACGCTTATTAGAAGCAACTGGCAAACAAAGCGGCACACTTCTTATAACTGCAGATCATGGGAATGCTGAGCTAATGAAAGGGCCAGATGGCCAGCCCTGGACAGCCCATACAACCAACCCAGTCCCAGTAATACTTGTAGAGGGTGAAACAAGGAAACTATCCGGATATGGGAACGCCATCCAATTAAGAACTGGTGGAGGCCTAGCTGATATAGCCCCTACGATCCTTCATCTTCTTAATTTACCTAAACCTGATGCGATGACCGGATCAACTCTAATAGAAACTATTGAGTCGGCTTCAAGACCACCTAAACTACCTCAACCTGTTTAAAGGTTGAATCTCTATCTTGCAAAATATTTTTCTTATGAAAAGAATTACTAGAATAAATCAATGATAACTTCTTATTTATCTTGGGCCTGGATCGGCTCAGGTTTAATACTAATTCTATTGGTTCTACTCCATAGCCCCAAAGGAGATGGAATGGGCGGGATCGCAGCCAGTGGCAGCTCAATGTTTACAAGTGCAAGTAGTGCAGAAGCAACACTGAAGCGAACTACGTGGGCCTTCCTTGCGATCTTCTTGAGCCTGGCTGTAATCCTAAGTGCAGGATGGCTTGAGTAATTGCCAAGTAAAATCTTCTAATAAAAAGTCTTAACAAAGGAAAGATAATTATTTAAATTGACCAATTGCTCAGGATTAATTTTATTTAAATGAATCAAATATATTTATAGAAACTATAAAAAATGAATAAAATCAATCTATTGATTCTAAGCAAAATTCCTCTCTTCAAATAGATATGTTGCTATCAATTATTTTGTGACTATCTCAGAGGTTAAGTACGGAATGATGTCTTGAAAACTATTCTGATTTTGTAAATTCAAAAACAAAAAAATGGACAGGCTTTTTACCCGTCCATTTTTAAACTTTTATTGATAATCAAACTAATCAATAATCAAAGTCTCCACCCATTCCTGCACCAGAACCAGCAGACTCCTTCTTCTCAGGTAAATCAGCCACTATGCACTCTGTAGTCAGAACCATACCTGCAATTGAAGCAGCATTCTGCAAACCAGAACGTGTGACTTTTGCAGGGTCAACTATCCCAGCAGACAACATGTCAACGTATTGACCTGTAGCAGCATTATAACCATCACTAATGGGCTTACTTTTCACATTTTCTGCAACTACTGCGCCATTTGCTCCCGCATTCTCTGCTATTCGCATCAATGGAGAAGTAAGGGCTGCCTCAACAATATTTGCACCAATTAGCTCTTCTCCAACGAGGCTTGAGCCAGCCCACTTCTGCAATTCAGGTGCAAGATGTGCAAGCGTTGTACCTCCTCCAGGGACAATACCCTCTTCTACAGCTGCTTTGGTTGCATTAATAGCATCTTCAAGACGCAGCTTTTTATCTTTCATCTCTGTTTCTGTAGCTGCACCAACCTTGACTACAGCAACACCTCCAGCCAGTTTTGCGAGACGCTCCTGAAGTTTCTCTTTGTCATACGTGGAATCTGTTTCATCCATCTGCTTTTTAATCTGCTCGCAGCGAGCTTTGACCGCAACCTCATTACCTTCGGCAACAATAGTACTAGTGTCTTTATTAATAGTGACCCTACGGGCAGTGCCAAGCATTTCCAGCTTGGCATTTTCAAGCTTCAACCCTGCATCTTCAGTAATGAGTTGACCATTAGTCAAAACTGCCATGTCCTCAAGCATTGCCTTTCGACGGTCTCCAAAACCTGGTGCCTTCACAGCTGCAACATTTAAAACCCCTCTAAGTCGATTAACGACAAGAGTTGCTAAAGCTTCTTTTTCGATGTCTTCAGCAATAATCAACAAAGGTTTGCCCGTACGTGCAATCTGCTCAAGTACAGGTACTAAATCCTGAACCAAAGCAATTTTCTTGTCAGTCAAAAGAATGTAAGGCTCATCAAGAACCGCTTCCATCCTTTCTGTGTCAGTAGCAAAATAAGGAGAGATATATCCTTTATCAAAGCGCATTCCCTCAGTGACCTCTAATTCAGTGGTCATTGACTTACCTTCTTCAAGTGAAATAACACCCTCTTTGCCAACCTTATCCATCGCATCAGCAATCATCTTGCCAACCTCTTCATCATTACCTGCTGCGATAGTGCCGCACTGAGCAATTGCGTTGCTATCACTAATAGGCTTAGCACTTTCCTCAATCTTTTTAACTAAGAAATCTGTAGCCTTATCAATACCTTTTTTAAGAGTGATTGCATTTGCGCCTGCTGCAACATTACGCAAACCGGCCTTGACCATGGCATGAGCGAGAACAGTGGCCGTAGTAGTTCCATCTCCTGCTGCATCATTTGTCTTAGAAGCAGCTTGGCGAATAAGAGCTACACCAGTGTTTTCAATGTGATCCTCAAGCTCTATCTCTTTAGCGATGGTTACACCATCATTAATAATTTGAGGAGCACCGAATTTCTTTTCGAGAACTACATTGCGACCTTTTGGTCCAAGTGTTACCGCAACAGATTCAGCAAGTATGTCAATACCACGCTCAAGTGCGCGACGTGCTTGCTCGTTGTAAATAATGCGCTTAGCCAT
>CAJWIZ010000076.1 GCA_913041805.1 uncultured Prochlorococcus sp. | reverse complement strand
TTTTTGACCCCCTTGGCGAGCTGGCCCTGATTCGGTAGCGTACGTGTGTACTACATGGAGCGCTAAAAGTCCAAGGCAGCAATCTTCTGTCGATCGTCCAACTACCCCAACACACAACGCTTACTCAACCGTTGCAAGCAACGGTCAACTGCAAAGCTTCTCAATTTCAAACTAACAACCATTCCAATGGCAGCCGAAGTTCAATCAACTCATTCCTCAAATAAAGACTCTCACAAGCTTGATGCAAGAGCAGGAGAAAGAGACAAGGCGCTCAATCTTGTACTAGGCCAAATAGAGCGTAACTTTGGCAAAGGCTCGATTATGCGCCTAGGGGATGCTTCAAAAATGCGAGTAGAAACAATATCAACTGGAGCTCTCACCTTAGATCTCGCACTAGGTGGTGGCTATCCAAAAGGCAGAGTCGTCGAAGTATATGGCCCAGAAAGTTCCGGAAAAACAACGCTCACATTGCATGCCATTGCTGAAGTACAGCGCCGTGGCGGTGTAGCAGCTTTTGTCGACGCCGAACATGCTTTGGATCCGGTCTACGCAGCAGCTCTTGGAGTCGATGTTGAAAATCTTCTAGTTTCTCAACCCGATACAGGAGAGATGGCTCTCGAAATTGTCGATCAACTCGTGCGATCAGCAGCAGTTGATTTAGTTGTTATTGATTCCGTCGCGGCCTTAACTCCAAGAGCCGAAATCGAAGGGGAAATGGGAGATCTTGCTGTAGGTAGTCAAGCTCGACTCATGAGCCAGGCCATGAGAAAGATCACCGGAAATATAGGCAAATCCGGCTGCACCGTGATTTTTCTAAATCAATTACGTCTCAAAATTGGGGTTATGTATGGTAATCCTGAAACCACCACCGGTGGGAATGCTTTGAAGTTCTATGCATCTGTCAGGCTAGATATACGACGAATTCAAACACTCAAAAGAGGAACAGAAGAGTATGGAATTCGAGCAAAAGTCAAAGTTGCCAAAAACAAAGTCGCCCCTCCATTTCGTATCGCCGAATTCGATATTCTTTTTGGTAAAGGTATCAGTACACTAGGCTGTTTACTAGATTTAGCCGAAGAGACCTCCGTCATTAGTCGTAAAGGTGCCTGGTACAGCTACGAGGGAGACAATATTGGGCAAGGGCGTGATAACAGCATTATCTGGCTTGAACAAAACCAGAATGCCAAAGAAAACATTGAGAAGTTAGTTCGTCAAAAACTAACTGAAGGTTCTGAAGTCAGTGCGAACTCTATGCGCCCATTAACAGCTGCAGCTCGCACTGCAGCCGAGAAGCCAGCTATGACATCAATTTCTAAAGCTGCCTAATAGCTAGAAAAAGACGAAAAGAGTAATTCTAAGTTAATGAATTCATGTCAACAACGAAGTGGTCACCTGATATCAGCAGGAATCCACCAGCCAGCAGCAGGTCCGACAAATCTCACTACTATCCAAACAACAGCCAAGAGACCTATCCCAATCCAAGCCCCTAACTTTGTTATGGCATAAAACTGCTCTCTGGGGCTTTCAGCACTAGGCAGCCAAGAGAAAAATCTCGAAGAATCACCTTCTTGAGTTTTGCGTTTACGTGGTGGCAATCCTTGCTCAACTCGGCGTCTAGCTTCTCCCATGGCCTAACACAAAGACTATTCATCAACAGAGTAGACGCTTAATTTAATTAGGCAAAAGTCGCTGCAATGCGATCCAAGGCTCTAAAGCTCTATAAAACTGCAGTCCCCAGCTTCGAGCTCGCAATCTTCCATCCAAAATAGCCATACGCCCTTTCCCAACTCGAAGGGGAGCTACCGATTGAGGTAAACGGCTCAGAGCTTCTGGCAAGAGCAATTCACGAAACCAATCACGACCTTCCCGCTTCAATGCTTGGACTCTGGCCGCAATCAAAGGATCCTCAACACTTGCAAAGGGAAGTATTGCAACTATGAGTTGTTCAGGTAATGGCAGAAAGTCTTTATGCGCTAGCCACCAGGACCATCTGCAACAAACAACTCCATTAGTTGCAGGCATAGTTATTTCATGAACCACCCTTGTCCCAAATTCGGCAGCCAACTCTGTAGTTAATTGCAAACGCAATTGTTCATCATCTAGCAGCAAAATTGTTAGTCCCTTCATACCAAGAACTAATCTGCGAGATTGGTCCAGTAGATGTTCTGCAAAACAAGCTGAATTTGGAAGTGGTTGCTTACTAGGAACAAATAGTGAAATTGGCTCTGGGGGAACATCAGTCCCCAAAGTGACTTTCACATCTAGAGGACAAGCCACAGAGTCCAATTGAGAAAGCAAGAAAGGATTTTGAGGCGTGCCTGCCAATAGGAGAAATGATTGGTCTGTAAGAAGCCCTATCAAATAATGCAATGGCTCAAGAGGTTTCCAATGCCAAGTCCAATTCAATGACTTGTGATCAAGTTCAGCCCAATTAGCCCATTCTTCAGTTCTAAAAGTCAACAAATTGGACCATGGATAGGGAGCGAATCTCAGCAGACCTACCAGACTTTTCAATGCAACAATTTCACTACCCTCCATCTTCACGTGAGCATCTACACGCGATGCCTGCGCAAAGAGAGTGCGGCTAAAACGCTGATGGAGCTGCATCAACTTGACATCTAAATCAGGGTGAGACCTTCTCAACTTTTCCCAATCGTCTGAAGTGATTACAAGTGCCAGTGCCTCACGAAGACTGTCAATAAAAGACTCTGCGTGAGGAATAATTAAATGCTTAGACTTAAGAGCTCCATTCTGAAAAGCCTGAATCAAATCAAAATTATCAAGCACCCAAACTTTTGATTTAGGTGGAGAATTAGAGCTAGCCGAATAAGGCAAATTCAATCCTTGTCTGCTTAATTTAGGTAACTCAGTCTGGAATAAATGACGTTGTAGTCGTGAAGGAAGAACCAATACCACATCTCTTGGCTGCAAACACAATGGGGTCAAAAGTCCAAGCCACCAATAATCGTTACTACCTGCTTCTAGTTGCACCAAAGAATTATCTCTACATCTCAAACTGCGCGCCACAAAACGACTCAACGTCAAATTATGAGGCCAAGGGCAAGAAGAAACCTGAAGAAGTTCTTTTAACTGATTATGGGCAAATGCTTCCAACATCAAGCAATCGTAGTTAATTCAAAAAACTTGATTTCTCCATCTTGATCTACCTAAAACCATTGAGAAAAGCTAAAAGAATGTTATGGAGAGGAAAAGAATTTCGCCAAATTCCATTGGGATTGTTGGCCTTGGCCTAATAGGAGGATCATTAGGTCTTGATCTTCAAGCTCTAGGCTATGAAGTTCATGGACTAGTTCATCGACGAAGTACTGCAGAAAAAGCTCAGGAAAGAAAACTTGCTCAAGTCATTAGTTTAGATCCAACGATCCTTGCAGATTGCGAACTAATAATTCTTGCCTTGCCTTTGGATCAACTTCTTCAACCTTCTGAAGCCCTGATAAATGCTTTACCTACATCTGCAGTAATAACAGACGTTGGATCCGTCAAAGAACCAGTTTTAAAAATCTGGCAGGGGCTTCATCAGAATTTCGTAGCTAGTCACCCAATGGCTGGGACCAATGAATCAGGTGTAGAAGCAGGAAGGGAGGGATTATTTAAACAACGTCCTTGGGTTGCTACACCTGATGCAAAAACCAACAAAGATGCATTAAGAATGGTTAGTCAAATTGCTATTGATTTAGGTGCTGAATGGATTGAAACTGAGTCAAAGAGACATGATCAAGCTGTAGCTCTTATTTCACATTTGCCAGTACTTGTAAGTGCAGCCCTGCTAAAAACTCTTGGCAATGAAGAAAATCCAGCAATGATTTCACTAGCAAAACAACTTGCATCAAGTGGTTTCGCTGATACCACCAGAATTGGAGGTGGCAATCCCAATCTTGGATTGGCTATGGCTAGAAATAACACAGCTGCAATCATCAACGCATTGAAGAGTTACCAGAAGAACTTGAATGACTTTGAAAAGGCTCTTCTTACAAAGGATTGGTCGCAAGTGAAATTCGAATTAGAACAAACGAAACAGCTAAGGCCCAAATTCCTCAAAAATGATTCTTAGAAAAGAGAAAAAGGTTGAAGTAACTAGTATTGAGAAATTGGAGATCTAAAACTAACTTTGCAATTTATATCCCTTGTCCAATAGTTTCTGATAGTAAAGACGCGCTTGATAGGCCAAAATTGACTTCAAAGAATTATTTTCAGTCAAATAGAAGTAATTATTATCTTGCTTATTCCTAGCAAAAATAACCATTTCCTCACCATTGCTCATTTTCCAATTCTCTTGATTGGACTGAGTCTGCTTAGGGCCAAAATCCCAAGGACATTTTTCTGGGTACTTTTCTCTCGCCATGGTCAAAAGTGCTTATGTGAAAGTGAATATTTAATAGAGTGATTCAAAAGAACTGAATCAGTTGCTTTACAAGTGGTTGCATTCATCTCGCACTAGATTAGCCA
>CAJWIZ010000075.1 GCA_913041805.1 uncultured Prochlorococcus sp. | reverse complement strand
CTTAGGTAGCGAAATCAATGGCGTAGGTCTCCAATTAGGCGCAAGAAGCGAAGATGGCAAAATTGTAGTTATTGCTCCATTGGAAGGCTCGCCAGCTGCCGATGCTGGGGTTGTAAGCGGAACTTTGTTGTTAAAAGTAAATGGTGAGTCCCCAAAAAACCTTGGACTAGAAGCCACCGCAGCAAGACTTAGAGGAGACACAGGCTCTCAAGTCATTGTTGAGATTCAACAACCAAACGAAGAGCCTCAAGAGATAACTCTTGAACGTCGCAGTGTTGATTTACGACCAGTTAGAACCCGCCGCTTAAGAAATGAATCACACACAATTGGTTATCTTCGAATCACCCAATTCAGCGAAGGAGTTCCTAAGCAAGTCAAAGAAGCTCTTCAAGAACTTTCTGAGAAAGAGGTAGAAGGACTGATATTAGATTTAAGGAACAATTCAGGTGGATTAGTTAGCTCAGGCTTGGCAGTAGCAGATGCATTCTTAAGTGACAAACCTATTGTAGAGACAAGGAATCGTGCAGGCATTAATGATGCAATACCTGCAGGAATAGAGACTCTTTATGATGGGCCAATGGTCACAATTATCAATGGTGGGACTGCTAGTGCAAGCGAAATTCTTGCAGGTGCTTTACAAGACAATGATCGTTCACAACTTATTGGAAGTAGAACTTTTGGGAAGGGATTAATCCAATCATTAAGCACTCTTAGCGATGGAAGTGGGCTAGCCGTAACAGTGGCAAGCTACCTAACTCCTTCTGGCAAAGACATTCAAAACCTAGGGATAGAACCAGATCGATTTTTGGATATGCCAGAACCACTTAATCCTGGCGGGAATGAAGATCGATGGCTGCAAGATGCTGAGCTGCAAATAGGCGCAACTCTTGATCTTCAGCAGCTTGAAAAAACACCTTCAGAAGACGCTTCTGAAGGAAAAGACTCGGCTTCATACGAGAACGAGATCCCTCATTCTTTGGCCAATCAATGAGCCTAAGGACTTATCACGATCCTCTTCATCTCGGCATAACCCTAAACAGCAAGGATCCTGCTGAATCGATGGTTATCAAGCTAATCGATTCGGCTCCATTTCAAAGACTGCGTCGAATCAGACAACTAGGCCCTGCCTTCTTAACTTTTCATGGAGCTGAATCCAGTCGATTCACTCATTCTCTTGGGGTTTTTCACATAGCAAGAAGAGCTTTCAAAAGATTAATCAAATTAGATCGCAGCCTCGAACAAGACAAAGGAATCCTATATGGAGCAGCGTTATTACATGACATAGGTCACACGCCTCTGAGTCATACAGGCGAAGAAATGTTTGGCCTAAAGCATGAAAACTGGACAGCATATTTGATTAGACAATGTCCAGAAATAAGAATCACTTTAGAAGGCTTCAGGGAAGGCACTGCAGAAGAAGTCGCCAAAATTTTTGAAAAGAATCAAAGTGCAAATAGAGTCGTAAAAGCACTGGTAAGTAGCCAACTAGATTGTGACCGTCTTGACTATCTGTTACGTGATAGCTACAGCACAGGGACTAGATATGGGCAACTAGACCTTGAAAGAATTTTGACTGCACTAACACTTGCTCCTGATGGTGATTTAGCACTTCACCCAAAAGGATTATCAGCAGTGGAGCACTATCTGGTTGTTAGGAACCTCATGTATCGCAGCGTATACAACCATCGATTAAATGAGGTTTGTAGTTGGCTGCTAGAACAACTTGTGACCAAAGCCAGACAATTAGGGCCCGACAAAGTTTGGGCAGACAAATATATGGCCAAATGGCTTTGGGACAAAGAAGGTATCGATCTAGAGACATTTTTAGCAAATGATGATATTCGCACTGGATATCACTTATTACGCTGGAAAGAAGAAGCACCTGCTGATCTATCCGAAATATGCAATCGATTTATAAATCGAAATCTCCTTAAAGCTATAAACATAAATCATTTAAGCAATGAGGGTCAATTAAATGCACTTGCAAAAGCCAGGAAACTTGTTGAGAAGAAAGGTCAAAATCCTGATCAGCTTTGTACTCTTCGCCATCAAAGTATAGATATTTATCAACCTTATAAAAGAGGTCTCCGTTTATGGGATGGTGAACATTTAAAAGCACTAGAAGAAGCATCTTCAATAGTGCATGGGTTAATCAATCCAGAGATTGCGGCTTGGTTAATACATCCCAAAGAGATTCATGAAGAACTTAAAGTTCAATTAAATTTTTAAATTCAAATATGGATAATATGCCCACAATCTCCTCGTAATCTATATGTATCAAGAAGCCAATGAATTTCAAACAATTACTTTCCCATCTCCTCTTAAAGAAGATTGGCGTGCGTTACTACCGAGGAAATTAGTTGGCCTTCATCCAGGGCCAGTAATAGTTAATTGTCTTGACTGGTTTCTTAACTGCAAGGATTTTCAAAAGATCAAATCACTTCTGGCAAAAAATGGACTGCAAATCAAGATAATTCAATCAAGTATCCCTACGACAATTGTCAGTGCATCTTCGCTGGGTCATCAAACTCTTTTAACCCTTAAAACAAACAAAAAGCAACCTTTAATGAATGAAAATAAAACTAACCAGCAAAATGAAATACCAGAAATTTTGTTTTACAAAGGAACACTTAGATCCGGCGAGCATTTAGAGGCTGAGGGTGACTTGCTCTTACTAGGGGATGTAAATCCTGGAGCAAAAATTGCTGCAGGAGGAGATGTTTTGGTATGGGGCAGACTGCGAGGAATTGCTCACGCTGGCAAAGATGGCAATGTCAAAAGCAAAATTGTGGCACTTCAGCTAAGACCCCTGCAACTGAGAATTGGGAACAAAGTTGCTCGTGGCCCCGAAGAAGTTCCAGAACCTGGCCTAGCAGAAGAAGCAATAGTTGAATCCGACAGAATTGTTATCAAACCAGCAAGAACTAATTCTTTTCAATTTTTCTAAAAGCTTCTTTTTAGCGACTTGTCCTTCTCCTAACTGGGCCAGAGCGAAATCCAAGGGATAACTTGCAGCCTTCGAATCAAGACTCATAGGGCACTAAAAGCTTTATAAATGCAAAAGTTAACTCATTTATCTTTAGACCAATCCAAAGGGCACTTAGGATGCGCCCACTTTTAAGAGGTCCGTGGCGACTAATACACGCATCATTCTTATATGCTCTGGCAAAGGAGGAGTTGGAAAAACAACTCTGACCGCAAATTTGGGCATTGCACTCGCTAAACAAGGTGTAACCACTGCAGTATTAGATGCAGACTTTGGCTTACGAAACCTTGATTTATTGCTAGGCCTAGAAAATCGAATCATCTATACAGCACAGGAAGTTCTTGAGGAAAGCTGTCGGCTCGAACAGGCTCTTGTTAAACACAAACAAGAACCAAATCTTGCTCTATTGCCAGCTGGTAATCCACGCATGCTTGATTGGCTAAAGCCTGATGACATGAAGCGCATAGTCGCTTTATTAAGTGAGCAGTTTGACTATGTGTTAATTGATTGCCCTGCAGGAGTTGAAGATGGCTTTAAAAATGCTGTTTCAGCTGCAAAAGAAGCCATCGTAGTAACAAATCCAGAGGTTTCTGCAGTTAGAGATGCTGATCGAGTGATAGGTCTACTGAATGCACATGGGGTTAAACCGACCCAATTGGTTCTCAACAGAGTGCGTCCAAAAATGATTGCGAGTCAGGAGATGCTTTCTGTTGAGGATGTTACAGATATTCTTGCCCTCCCTTTACTTGGGTTAGTGCTGGAAGATGAGCAGGTCATCGTTAGCACAAATAGAGGTGAGCCGCTCACGCTAAATGGAGTTAAATCACCTGCAGCACGTTGTTACACCAATATTGCTAGTCGTTTACGAGGGGAAGATATTCCCATCATTGATCCTTCCAAAGAAGGATCAGGATTAAAAGACAAATTCAAGCGTCTAATGCAAACCAAGATTTTCTGAATTCCATGACATTGCGTGACATCCTCAACAAATTGCTTAGGCGCCAAGAAGCAAGCGCCAATACTGCTCGAGAGCGATTACAACTAGTTCTGGCTCATGATCGCACTGATTTGAGCCCAGACCTTCTAGATCAAATGAGGCGTGAAATCCTAGAAGTAGTCGCAAAATATGTGGAGATCGACATAGAGGAAGGTGCTGTAAGCCTAGAAACGGAAGATCGCATGACAGCTCTTGTCGCTAATTTGCCAATTAAAAGAGACTCATTAGGCGCTATCAAAACAAAAAGTCAACCAGAGCAGACCCAAGAAGAAACTGAAATTTAAAAAGCTTTGGACATAAAAATATCATAATAAAAATTTGAGAAATCCTTCCAAGAAGAAGGATTCAGCTGATTAAACAAAGTTCTTTTTTTGCTCAAAAAATAATCGTATAGTACAGATTGATATTTTTTCATCAAAAAGTATTCCATGAAAGTATCAATAAGGACAAAAATCTCTTGAAATTGGTTTCAATAAGAACCAAAAAAGACTTTTTGTCCTTATTGAG
>CAJWIZ010000074.1 GCA_913041805.1 uncultured Prochlorococcus sp. | reverse complement strand
TTCTGGTCTTCGGTCAAGAGATACTGCCAAGCGAAGAAGTATTGCCATTTCAGAAACTATCCGACGATGTTCTCTTTTTGAAAAAGCTTGCCATGCCTCATGACGTTTTTTTGGAAGACTTCTACGGTGATATCGAGCTATAGCTGCAACCATTAAATGCTCAACATCTGAGTACCCCAGCAACTCACCATGACGAATTAAATACCAAGAATGTTTGTGATAAGAACTTAAATTGATGTGCTGACCACAAGCATGCAACATAGCTGCAGCCCAAAGCAAATCACGACCATCTCCTTTGTCATGATGCAATATTCCAAGAGTAGATTTATAGAGACTGGTTGCATTCCTTGCAACCCGCTCTGCCCGCCTTCGATCAACAGCAAATCTCTGGGCCTGGTGGATAACAGTGCGTTCACGAATACTGCTTTGAAAGCTAAAGCGATCATGCAAAAAGCCTTTACGCAGCATCCAGTCAAAGATCAATCCCTCTCGAAGAGCTCTTTCACTAAGGACTAAATCATCCATATCCAGCATTTGCATAGCCGTCTGAAGAATCAATGCGCCAGGCACAATGATTTCTGCTCTTCGATCACTTAATGAAGTTAATTTCCTCCTCTGATCAGGACTTAGCTTCAAAAGTTTCTCAATCAGTTGATCCAAACGCTTCCTCGACAATTTGTACCCTTGCAACTTCAATGGAGGATTAACTTCTTCAACAGCTGCTAAAGCACCAATAGCCATAGCCGTGCCACTAGTAGCCACCAGCATTGGCTTCTCGCCTGACTTCAATCGATTGCAAATCTTATCTACAGCCGGCTCTAGAGAACCTTGAATAAAAGTTCTCAAGAACCCTAACCTTGCAGAAGAAAGTGGCTCCTGCTTAATAAAATCTCTTTGCAGGCGCACAGCTCCAACTCTTGTACTAGACAAGGCTCGCGCATCTCTACAATCAGCAAGAATCAGCTCTGTAGACCCACCTCCAATATCAAGAAGTACATGTGGTTTCTCCCCAAATTGCATACCAGACAAAACACCTAAATAAATTAATCTTGCTTCTTCAAATCCACTTATCAAATCAACATCTAATCCGATCTGTTCCTTAATCTGATTTAAAAAATCACGTCCATTTGAAGATTCCCTTACAGCACTAGTTGCAGCGATTACCAACTGTTCAACCTTATAACATTCAGCGAGATCCTTAAAACGCTGCAAAGTTTCTAATGTTCTCTCCATTGCCACAACTGTCAACTCTCCTGAGTCAGGATCTCTCTCTCCAAGCCTCGTTGTTGATTTCTCTGCCAGGTCAATGCTGAATGTATGTAATGAAGGGTCTACAGAGGCAACTAGAAGATGGGTGGAATTAGTTCCAATATCAATCGCTGCAACTCTGCGCAGCACTAAATCATCGGAGGGAGACAGTCTTTCTTTTTCGACATCAGAACCAAGAAAGGAGGATGGCTCGTTACTTGACATGTCCTAACAAGAGCCATCAGATTTCAATACTCTGCCATCGTTTACTGCAACCTGAAAAGTACTCTCTAACGTTTCTGAAAAAGAGGTAACAGTGAATAGAAAAGCTCTCTCAAATTCCTTTTATCAATGGATTCAGTTGCTTCGCTGGAACAAGCCAAGTGGAAGGCTGATCTTGTTGATCCCTGCAGGCTGGTCTCTTTGGCTAACCCCTAATGCACCTCCTTCTTGGAAGTTGGTCTTACTAATAATTGCAGGTGGATTATGTTCAAGTGGTGTCGGTTGCATTGCTAATGATCTCTGGGATCAACAAATTGACAGTCAAATTACTCGTACAAAATCCCGACCATTGGCTCAAGGAACAGTCAGCATATCTACTGCAGTGGGACTATTAGTCACACTGCTCTTACTTAGTTTTATTGTCGTCATTTCTCTTCCTCCAGCAAGCATCACCCTGTGCCTTGCAATGGCATTACTAGCCTTGCCAGCCATTCTTATATACCCATCTTCCAAAAGATGGTTTTCCTATCCACAAGCCATACTTGCAATTTGTTGGGGTTTTGCCGTTTTGATTCCATGGGCCGCCAGTGAGTCTTCCCTAGATGGAGGTATTCCACTGCTTACTTGCTGGGGGGCCACAGTTATGTGGACCTTTGGCTTTGACACTGTTTATGCAATGGCTGATTCAAAGGAGGACAAGAATTTAGGTCTCAAAAGCAGTGTGATAAGCCTTGGCGTCAAGGCAAAGAAAATAGTTGCCATTAGTTATGCAATGGCCTGTTTCTTACTGGCCATTGCTGCTTACACTTCCGGAGTTAATTGGATTTTTTGGCCCTTTTGGGTAACAGTCGTTATAAGCATGCAAGATCAAATTTTATCTCTTGATAGGTCAAAATCTTCTATGTCAACATTTGGTAGACATTTTAAAAATCAGGTTTGGCTAGGAGGACTACTTCTACTGGGATTAATTCTTGGAAAAATAGCCTAAGCATGGTCCACATTCTCCCTCATACATTTACAAAACCTCTTAGCAATGGTGACGAAGTTGTCACCGTTGCTGCAAGTTCAGCCCTTGATGATGATAGTCCATTAATTAATGGACTAAAGGTTTTAGAAGGATGGGGATTAGTGTGTCGCCCTCAATCTGTAATCAACCGCAATTGGGGCTATCTTGCAGGAGAAGACTCAACCAGATTAAATGAGCTTCACCCAAAAGTTCCAGCCCCTTTATTAGCATTCGCGAGAGGGGGCTGGGGAGCAGCAAGGTTACTTGAATATCCTCAACCCTGGAAGTCAGGCTGGTTGCTTGGATTCTCAGATGTCACGTCAATTCATCTCTCGAGGCTTTCGGCAGGCTTCGATGGAGGATTACATGGTCCATTACTAACTTCTCTTGCGACTGAACCGATGTGGAGCCAGCAAAGACTCTATTCAATCCTATTCGGCAAATCAATTCCTAATCTATATGGAGATCCTTGGATAAAAGGAATAGCAACTGGACCTCTAGTGATAACAAATTTGACAGTAGGTTCACATCTACTTGGGAGTAGACATATGCCTGATCTAAGGGGGGCTATTTTGATATTGGAAGATGTTGGAGAAGCACCGTATCGAATTGACCGAATGCTTACACAATGGCGACTCGCAGGATTACTTCAAGGATTGGCTGGACTTGGTTTTGGGAAGTTTATTGACTGCAATGATGCTGACGACATGCCAACCAACAAAACATTTAACACACAAGAAGTACTACTAGAGCGTAGTAAAGATCTGAAAATACCTGTTGTAGGGAATCTTCCTATTGGACACTGCAATGGAAATGCTGCATTGCCTCAAGGGCGAAAAGCTACTTTAAACGGTGACACAGGTTCTCTCAGCCTGTCCTCCTGATATCAATTACAGCTTCCGCAATAGTCAAGTCAAATGGAGTGGTGACTTTAATATTGGAAGGCTCCGATTCCAGGATCCGAACAGACCACCCAAGCATTTCATACAAAGAAGCATCATCTGTTACTTGCCACCCTTTTTCTATTGCACGGGCATGACCTTCACGGAGCTGAGCGACAGAAAATCCTTGAGGAGTTTGTGCCGCCCAAAGTTCTGAACGTTCGGGTGTGCCAACAATAAAGCCTTCACTATTTACACGCTTAACAGTGTCAACTACAGGAGTTGCTGCGATTACTGCTTCACCTGCAGAAACGACTTCTGAGCATTGATTTAAAAGATCCGGTGTTACTAAGCAACGTGCACCATCATGAATAACAACATGCTTTGCCTCAGGAGGCAAAGCAGTCAAACCTAACTGAACAGATTGCTGACGAGTATTACCACCATTTATCCATTGAATAGGCTTATCAGAGCCATCAACCAATTTCATAATTGAAGTTCTATCTATCGGTTGACCAACAATTCCAATCCATTTGATTTTTTCAGCAGCCAAAGCTGCATCTAAAGTCCAAGCCAAAACAGGGCGCCCAGCTAATTGCAATAAAAGCTTGTTGCGAGTTGCCCCCATACGACTTCCACTGCCTGCTGCTGCAATCAAAAGGTGCACAATCAACTCCTTTGCAATACTGAGCCAAATAGCCTCCTAATCATCAACACGATCCGCTGTTCATTGAGGCTTTCATGGTCGTTCTTACTCTGAGTGTTAGACCTGTGCAAGAACAACTTCAGAAGTTCAATGCATTATGGACTATTGCTTCCAACTTTGAAGCGTGAGTTCAAATTACTTGTGACCCTATTTAAAAAGGAGTTGAGGATGATTGCCTGCATTAAAAACAGTCATCAATTTTCATTCTGAATAAAAAATCTTCTCGAATCGATAAACAAACTTCTTGGGAGAAATTAGAGACCATGACTTTAAGATATTTTTCAACTTTATAAGGCAACTATATTGAGCAATCTGATCCCAAAAGATTAACAACTATACAATAATTACAAGATAAGAATCTTCCAGAACAAATTATCAATCATTTAAAATTAATACTCATCCAAAGAAGTAGAAGCCATAAGAATCAATAGTTCTATCTATTTACCTGGCATTAAGTCA
>CAJWIZ010000073.1 GCA_913041805.1 uncultured Prochlorococcus sp. | reverse complement strand
AGAAATGCAACTGAAGCAATTAATCTTGTCGCTAGAACCTGGGGTGAAAATGAAATTAAAAAAGGTGATGAAATTCTGATTACATTGATGGAGCATCATAGTAATATAGTTCCTTGGCAACAATTATCAAAGCGAACAGGTTGTGTAATACGTCATGTTGGCATTACTTCCTCAGGAGAACTAGATCTAAACGATCTGAAAAATAAGCTTAATATTCGCACAAAACTATTAAGTCTTGTACATATAAGTAATACTCTTGGTTGTTGCAATCCAATAGCAGAAATAGCTGAAATGGTTCATGCTATTGGTGGATTAATATTAGTCGATGCTTGTCAAAGTCTTGCCCATCAAGCTATTAATGTAAATTCACTAAATATCGATTTCCTAGCAGGTTCTTCACACAAGTTGTGCGGACCAACAGGAATGGGATTCCTTTGGGCGCGTGAAAATATCCTGGAAAAAATGCCACCATTTCTAGGAGGTGGTGAAATGATTGAAGATGTATTTTTGGAACACAGTACTTGGGCTCCTCTGCCTCACAAGTTTGAAGCTGGTACACCTGCCATTGGTGAAGCAATTGGTATGGGGGCCGCACTTACATATCTAAGTAATATTGGCTTGGAAAATATTCATACATGGGAAAAGAAACTTAATGAATACCTTTTTGAAAAATTAAAAAATATTAGTGGAGTAAGAATCCTAGGACCAGAGCCAAACCAAGATTCAAACCGCGGGTCTTTAGCTACTTTTACAGTAGAAGGTTTACATGCAAATGATATAGCAGCACTACTAGATACTAATGGAATATGCATACGCAGTGGACATCATTGTTGCCAGCCTCTGCATCGTTTTTTTGGAATTAATGCCTCAGCACGAGCAAGTCTAAGTTTTACATCAACCATTGATGAAATTGATTATTTTACAGAAGAACTTTCTTCAATAATTGCTTTCCTAAAAAGCAATAATTAAAGGTCAAGATACTTTCTAAAAAACTTTTCTGTAGCTTCAAGAACCTTAATTTTGACTTGGCTATCTCGAAAACCATGACCTTCATCAGCAAAAGTATGAACCTCTACAGGTATATTCTTGCTCCTTAAAGCTTGTGCAATTCTTTCAGTTTGTTCTGGGGGGACCACCTGATCCTTCATACCTTGGAAAAAAATTACCGGACAATTAATTTCTTCGGCGTGTAAAAGAGGAGAACGATCTAAAAATTTTTGCCGATTTTCTGGCCAAGACCCTAAAAGATGATCAAGATAACCGGCTTCAAAACGATGAGTTTCTCGAGTCATCGATATCAAATCACTGACCGCGTAGCGACAGGCTGCCACTCGAAATACATCTGTAAAACATAAAGCAGCCAAAGTAGTGAAGCCACCAGCACTTCCACCCTCAATGGCCAAACATTCTTGATCTGCCTTCCCGACAGAAACCAAATTTTGTGCTGCTGCTGCACAATCAAAGACATCTACAACGCCCCAACCACCCTTCAAGCGCTCACGATAATTTCTACCAAAACCTGTAGATCCTCCATAGTTCACATCAACAACTGCCCAGCCTCGTGAAGTCCAAAACTGAATAACAAGATCCAAACCTATGCCAGCCATCGCTGTCGGTCCGCTGTGACTTTTGACCAACAATGGTGCAGGCTTACCATCCCAATTGATAGGGGGATAGTACCAAGCATGAGTTAATTCACCTCCAAAACCCTTAAACCAAAAGGACTCTGGAATACTTATATGTTCTTCATCTAAGACTGGCTGTCTTGCCGGAGTGTGTTGCCATGTGCCTGCAGCCATATCAAATTCCAGCAAGCCAATCTCTCGTAAAGGGTTACTAGCAATAGCGACAAGTCTGTCTTGATCAGCACACAAGTAAGCCAAGTCATCAAAAGGTTGATCTAATTCAGTGACTAGTCCTTCATTGCCCAAAAGAACTATGCTCCAACGACCTTCTTGACATCTCAAAGAAAGAATTTTGTCGCCAGAGAAAGATGCAGTGGCCATTCCATATACCCATTGAGGCATTCCAAGATCAGCCTCTATCCTCCAGATACGTCGACATGGAGGAGCTATAGCAGAATCAACTTGAGGAGCAATTTGGACCAAGTTCCACCAACCACTACTATCTTCTGCGACTAATATTTCACCATTTGAAAGCCAAATAGGTTGAAAAACAGATGTTGGTCTACTTGCATCTGGACTGCTACCAAGTAATAACTTTTGAGCTTGTATCTCACCTTCATTATTAAAACTTCCCCACCAAAGTTGACTTTCCTCCCAAGGCATTGAAGGTTGTTGCCATTCAACCCAAGCGAAGTGGTCTCCATCAGGACTCAAAACACCATAACCACAAAAATCCTGAGGACGAAAAATCACTAAAGGGGTTTGATTCTTTTGATTTAAGAAAAAACTCACAAAAAAATCTCTACCATCTTTCTCCATAACTCCTATCCATCTATTACGTCGCATATCAATCAATCCATCAGCCAAAGCAAAATGTTCATTAGTAGAAAGACAAGTTGGAGAATTTATTGGCCTTAACCAATTTTGTTGACCTTGCTTGGTATTCTCTAGGACCTTCCAGGATTGAGTCCAAAGACATCCATTACAATCATCTATCCAAGCCAAAAGTAATAAATCACCATCTAAATAAGTAGACAAAACTCCACCCCCATAACCATGGACTCTGCTTCTTAAATTGATTGGAGCTGGAGTTAATTCCTGTGGCGCAACTTCATTTAACCCCCAAGGTCTAATGAAAGCTGAAGTACGGCCTCCTTCATTCGGACGTTGCTCTAACCAAAGTAACCATTGACCAATTAAACGCGGTTCTTTCAAAGTTGGAACTGCTTCAAGAGCTAAAGATGCAGCAAGCGGTTTGAATGGTTTCAGACATTGCTTACCATGCATAGCGTTATCTTTCATCGATCAATGCAGTTGGTTTGAACAAAAGTGCGTAAACTCATACTCTGAATGAACAAAGGACTCCTTGGCTAGAAGCTTTGCTGGACTGGCAAGAAATGCCGAAAAGAACAAGGCATCCATAGCCGTTGCTAAGGAACCTCTTGAAAAACCTCCTCTTGCAATTCACACTCTTGGCAATCGAGCATTAAGGCAGCCAGCCAAACGCATTAGCAAAGTAGATGAATCCATTAGGGAGCTAGCGAGAGACATGCTTAGAAGTATGTACTCTGCGAAAGGCATTGGCCTGGCTGCTCCTCAAGTAGGAGTTGAAAAGCAAATCTTGGTAATTGATCTTGATTTAGAAAACTCAACTACTCCTCCTCTAGTTCTAATTAATCCTGAAATTATTACCTCAAGTGCAAGTGTTGAAACCTATGAAGAAGGATGCTTAAGCATCCCAGAGGTTTATATGGATGTAATTAGACCATCATCGATCAAAGTCAGCTTCCGTGATGAGATGGGTAGACCAAAAAAAATGAATGCCGATGGACTGCTGGGAAGATGCATTCAGCATGAAATTGATCATCTCAATGGTGTTCTATTCGTGGATAGAGTTTCGGGTCATGAAGAATTAGATACTGCTCTAAAAGAACAAGGCTTTAGCATTAAAGATATTAGATCTGTTCAAAGTTAAAACTTTTTATAACTCTAAATTACTTAAAATATATCTCATATTTCCTTTCCACATAAAATAAATTCCCCACCAAAACTAAATGTCAGAAGAAACAATCTTCAACCGTATCCTAAAAGGAGATATACCTTGTGACGAGGTATATAGCGATGAGCAATGCCTTGCATTTAGGGATGTTAACCCTCAAGCACCAGTTCACATCTTAATTATCCCACGAAAAGCTATTAAAAGCCTCCGTGAAGTTAAAACTAGAGACGCTGAAATCCTTGGACATTTACTTCTAGTAGCTGGAAAAGTTGCTAGGAAAGAAGGCTTAGAAAGCTGGAGAACAGTTATAAATACAGGAACTGAAGCTGGACAAACTGTATTTCACCTTCACCTACATATCATTGGTGGTCGTTCTCTAAATTGGCCTCCAGGTTAAGATGAAATCAACTAAAGACTGAAACAATTAGCTTCTAAAAAATTAATTTCAAATAAGCCCTTGCCTATTTCCACAAAAGAGGGATGCTTAATGTTGAGCCAAGAGATAAAGCAATGTTAGAAAATGAATTATCTGATAGAACTGATAGTCTCACTCCATGGTTCTCAACATACGAACTACTTGAATATCTAGGCATTTCACAATCAGAATTAGAAGAGCAGGCACAACTATTTTCTGAAGGTATTCACTACAAATTGGAAAAATCCGCCCACTCAAAAGAGCAAATGCTATGGAGAATAGACTTAATAGATGAGTTATTATGTCTACCAATAGCTCCATTAGAGAAAGAAGCGATGTTAAAAGCTATGAATAACGATATAACCTGTAAATAAACAAAGGAGAACTTATTTTTAGCCTATTATAAAAAAAATCAAGTTTTTTTGTATTGCTATTTGAATAAGCTATATACTATCTAAAGAAATAAAAATTTTACATACAAGAAATAAACCTATGGAAGAAGAAGAAAAAGTGAACTTC
>CAJWIZ010000072.1 GCA_913041805.1 uncultured Prochlorococcus sp. | reverse complement strand
GAGCCAAAGTAATGGCTATAAGTTACCAAAATATGAAATCAAAGAGCTTTCTAAAGTGCATGGTGATCCAAAAAGATTTTTCTGTAAAGTTCACATGGACCAGAAAATAATTGGCGAGGGGTGGGGAGGCTCTAGAAAAAGCGCAGAAAAAGCAGCAGCAGCATTTGCATTAAAAAATATAGATGCAATTTAGTTAAACTACTTCAAGATCCCTAATGGGAATTGTAATTAGCTTGTCCCAGTTTCCACCCTCAAACAAAACAGCAGCTTTATCTTCACTAATCCTCTGAATGAAGCCCCTGTAACCTAGATAAATTGATCTTGGATCTTTTACCTTTACGGTAGAACCAGGCAATATAGGCTTTTTAGGATCGTTCACGGATTCATTCCAACGAATAAGGTCACTATCAAATGATCTAACTAAATAAGATGATTGGCAACGAAGAGTGGCTTACAGTAGGGAAATTAGTTGCTCCACAAGGACTTCGTGGGGAAATAAGGATTAAGCCATCAACTGACTTTCCTGAGCGCTTTACCAAACCTGGGAAACGGTGGATACAAAAAACCAACAAGAATGAGCCCTCTGAGGTCAAATTACTTTCAGGAAGAAAATTACCAGGCAAGGAAATTTTTATAGTCCAATTCGCAGGAATTCATAGCAGAGCAGATGCAGAAACATTGATTGGAACAAAACTATTAGTGCCTTCAAGTCATCGTCCAAAATTATCTGAAAACGAATTTCATCTTCTTGATCTGGTCGGCCTAGAAGTAAAGCTGAAAGATCAAGGAACCGCTATAGGCATAGTCACAGATCTAACTACTGCAGGAAACGACCTATTAGAAGTTCAACTCACAGCAGGCGCCAAAGTACTAATACCTTTTGTCGAAGAAATAGTTCCAATAATCAAACTTGAGGATGGATGGATAGTTATCACCCCCCCCCCTGGACTTCTCGAACTATGAAGTAGTCGACAAAACCATTTTTCTGATAGATCCTTAAAGAAGCAGCGTCAAGACACATACAAGTGCAAGACAAGCCGATAGTCCCCGTAATCCTCTGTGGCGGAACAGGAACAAGGCTTTGGCCTCTCTCACGAGCGAGCTACCCAAAGCAATACTGGGCCCTTTATGGAAAAGGTGAAGAAACCCTTCTGCAGCAAACACAAAAAAGACTTAAGGGCTTAAAAGGTCTAGCCGAACCGTTGTTGATATGTCATGAAGATCACCGCTTTATCGTGGCCGAGCAAATGCGCCAAATAGATGTAAAACCTAAAGCAATAATTCTTGAACCAGTTGGAAGAAATACAGCTCCAGCCATTGCAGTCGCAGCTCTTAAAGCTATCGATAAAGGAGAAGATCCTCTTCTCCTTGTATTAGCTGCAGACCATGTAATACGTGATGAACCTCAATTCTTACTTGCTATAGAAGCAGGAATTATGTATGCAGAGGAAGGAAGACTTGTCACTTTCGGAATAGTTCCAACCTCTCCAGAAACAGGCTATGGATATATCGAAGCCTCTAAGCCATTACAAAGTGAACCAATTAAAGGGGAACCGATTACAAGATTTATAGAGAAACCTGATCAAAATCATGCCAAAAAATTTCTTTCCGATGGTCGTTTTACGTGGAATAGTGGAATGTTTATTTTCAAAGCAAGCACAATTATTAATGAGCTAGAGCAGTTCTGCCCTGAAATTGTAAGTTCATGTCGAACTGCTCTTGATCAAGAGGAATCAGACCTCGAATTCTTAAGACTGGAAAAAGAAGCGTTTGCAAAATGTCCAAATTCAGCGATCGATGTAGCCGTAATGGAAAAGACCAAGTTTGGCACCGTAATTCCTCTCAATGCAGGTTGGAGTGATATTGGTAGCTGGTCTGCGCTTTGGAAAACAACTGAGAAAGATTCCGATGGAAATGTACTTAGAGGGCAAGTGATTGCAGATAATAGTCAGAACTGCTATTTACGAAGTGAGCACAGGCTAGTTGTTGGACTTGGAGTCAAAGATCTTCTTGTAATTGAAACAGATGATGCAGTACTTGTAGCAGCTAAAAATGAAGCTCAAAATGTAAAACATATAGTCAAATTTCTTGAAGCCAAAGGAAAGCCAGAAAGTATTGCGCATCAAAAGATATATCGGCCATGGGGTAATTACACAGGAGTAATTAAAGGGAATCGCTGGCAAGTCAAGTTAATTGAAGTAAAGCCCGGAGCCAGTCTTTCTTTACAAATGCATCATCATAGAGCAGAGCATTGGGTAGTAGTAAAAGGTACTGCAT
The DNA here is from genome assembly GCA_913041805.1 of uncultured Prochlorococcus sp. Classification (GTDB taxonomy): domain Bacteria; phylum Cyanobacteriota; class Cyanobacteriia; order PCC-6307; family Cyanobiaceae; genus AG-363-K07. Next base: position 2,292 of record CAJWIZ010000072.1, on the reverse strand, counting down.
TAATTGAAAGAGATGGAGAAAAAAGCTTATTAGGAGAGAACCAAAGTACATATATTCCATTGGGCTGCAAGCATCGACTTAGCAACCCAGGTCGAATAACAGTTGAATTAATAGAGATTCAAAGTGGCAATTATTTAGCTGAAGATGACATAGTCAGACTGGAAGATATTTATGATCGTATTCCTCCTGATCAAGATAATTAATCTATTCGACAGTTACACTCTTCGCCAAATTACGTGGCTGGTCTATATCAAGACCTCTATTTGCAGCGATATGGTAACTAAGTAACTGAAGAGGAACTACTGAAAACAATGGACTAATCCATTCACTAACTTCTGGAATTGGAAGCAAAGCATCAAAAACCTCAGTTGCACGTCCTTCAGGTGCAACACCTATAAGCTGAGAATCACGCGCCTTAGCTTCTTGAGCATTACTAAGAACCTTATCAAATACCACTCCAGGTGTAGCAACAGAAATAACTGGTACCCGCCTTTCTAGTAGAGCAATAGGACCATGTTTCATTTCTCCAGCAGGGTAACCTTCTGCATGAATATAACTAATCTCTTTTAACTTCAGTGCTCCTTCTAAAGCAATTGGATAATTAATACCTCGACCAATAAAAATAACATTTTGTACATCTACAAATTGCTGGGATAACTGTTCAGCAATTTCATCATGTTGCTTAATTAAAGTAATTAATTGTGAAGGAACAGACCTGAGTTCATTAATTAATTTAGAGACTTCTTTTGAAGAGCATTGTTTACTTCGAGATGCAAAGGAGATAGTCAATCCATAAAAAGCCAACAATTGCCCCAAAAAAGTTTTAGTAGCAGCAACTCCAACTTCTATACCTGCACCTATATCAAGAATATTGGGAACTTGTCTTGTAATCGAACTCTCTAATCTGTTCGTAATGCCAAGCTGATGTGAAGCAAATGCAATATCTCCATAAACTGCTCTACGCTTTGCTTCCATTGCTAATGCTGCAAGGGTGTCAGCTGTCTCTCCAGATTGTGTGACTCCAATTGTCAGGGTGTGAGAAGTTAATGGAGGCGGAGCGTAGCGAAATTCACTTGCATAAAAAACCGTTGTTGGGATCCCCGCGAACTGCTCCAAAAGATGCGCACCGACCATCGCAGCATGGCGACTAGTACCACAAGCAAGTATTTGAATACGCTCAATGCCTTCATAAAAAGAATCTTCAAATGGCAAAGCAATTGGGGCCTCATCGGAAAGGCCTAGAGGAAGGTAACGATCTGTCCAAAGTCTTGCCGTCTCTGATTGTTCATAAATTTCCTTCAGCATGAAATGACGAAAATTATTCTTCGTAGCAACATCTTCTTGACCCTTAAGGAGCGAAGGGCTTCTTTGTTGACGTTTGCCTAGGCTGTCATAAAGCTCAATACCAAGAGGGGTTAGCAACCCCACTTCGTCATCTTCCATTGGCAAAATGGTACGAGTAAAGCCAGCCAATGCTGGTGTATCACTCGCACAAAGAAATTCACCTTCTCCAAATCCAATCAATAATGGAGTTTGTCTTTTCGCTACCACTAGTGCTTCTGGTGTTTCTTCCCAAATAACAGCTAGCGCATAAGCACCTTCCAATTGAAAAGAAACTTTTCGAACAGCCTCCAAGAGCCAAGTGGAATTAGAAGTTTCACCTTCTCTCTTGATCAAATTTAATTCTCTGGATATCAAATGAGGAATGACCTCAGTATCAGTATCAGAAGCAAATTCATACCCTTGAGACTCCAATTCCTTACGCAAAGAACTGTGATTCTCAATAATTCCGTTCTGAACTACTGCGATCCCACCTGAAGAATCTCTGTGAGGATGCGCATTTCGTACTTCAGGCTTGCCATGAGTTGCCCATCTTGTATGACCAATGCCCAATTGACCTAGAGCACCTTGATCATCAACCAACTTGACCAGATTAACTAATTTCCCCTGAGCTCTTTTACAAGTAAGGGAGCTCTTAGCGGCATCTACCGTTGCTATACCAGCGGAGTCATATCCACGGTACTCGAGACGCTGAAGACCCTCAAGAAGCAAAGGTGCTGCTTCTCTAGAGCCAATTACAGCGACAATCCCGCACATTGATTAGCCCAGGGCATGCCCAAGCTGAAATTACTTTTAGCCTCTAGAACTTAACCGAGAGCCTAAAAAAATGGGGAATTTTTAGTAAGCGAGACCCATACTTCGAGTTGTTTCATCGCCTAGATAGACCCTGATACTTAAGAAATCTGTTGGGCAAGCCGTTTCACAACGTTTGCAACCAACACAATCTTCTGT
>CAJWIZ010000071.1 GCA_913041805.1 uncultured Prochlorococcus sp. | reverse complement strand
AGATATAAAGCAGATACAAGTGCTAAATTTGTTAAGGTTATAGAAAGAAAAAATATTGAATAAGTTCAAGAGAATCGATAATGTCTTAAGCCTTCAACAAGACTATCTTTAGATCTTGAAGCAAAAAACACATGTCGCTGAGATCTCAAACTTTCTAAGCATGGATCATGATCAGCTGGCACAACTGCAGTAGTTAAACCACGAATCAATTCTGCATCTCCCTGCTGACTAGCAACAACAAAAATTTGCTCCAATGGAACACTCCAACGAAGAGCCAGGTGACGAATTGCTTCTGTCCTAGAAGCACGAAGAGGTATAACATCCAAATACCAATGACAGCGCAAATAAGGAAGTGCTGCTTGACTTTTCTGCCGTAATCGTTTTCTAACCAAAGGCAAAATTGCTGTATCTGGTTCTTTTAACAAATAGCTAACTTTATAAGGACTTTGTTGATCATTTTCCTGAAGTTCTAAATTATCAGTAAGAGCAGCTAATGATTGCTCAACTCCAGAACGATCCCAATCAATTCCTATTGAAGATTGCCAAAAACGATCCTGCTGATCTTCTATTCCATAATAAATTTCGGTTCCTGCACGGCAAATCCAAACACTAGGGGCAGGTAATTGCAACTGCTCAAACCGTTTGCGTGCAGCTTTAATTGATCGCCCAGTTAAAACACCTAGTTGATTAAGTTTTTCAGGTCCAACATCTTGCAAGTTCTTTCTCAATAAAGCCAAACTATCTTCATGAACTTCTTCTAAGCTGCTATCTAAATCAAGCAAAAGTAAACGCTTACCAATAGGACTATGAACTTTCTGGTCTTGAGTCACCCATTTGCGTGACTTAATTGATTTCAAACGCTTTTGCATGAAAGCAAGATAATTACAAACATGAACATCCCAACTGAAATGCCTACTAACTGCTTCAATTCCATTATCACTCCAACGTCTCCATTGATCTAAATCAGCTCTCCCCTCCTCAAGGGAATCACGAAGTGCTTCTAGATCAGTTACATCGGCTAGCAAACCATTCTCGCACCTTGACAAAATATCTCGAGGGCCGCCATCATCAGTTGCGATCATGGGCAAACCACATGCTGCCGCCTCTAATAAAGTTAAACCAAATGGTTCTGTAAGAGCGGGATTAACAAATAAGCCCTGACGACAAGCAGCCCATCTATAAATTGACGGAATCTGCTCTCTTCGATGATATTTAGGATAAGCAACTCTTCCATAAAGATCATAACGATCAACTAAATCAAAAATCTGCTGAAAAACATCACGTTGTTGCTTATCTAGTTGACGAGGATCTTCTCTACACCCAAGAATCAAGACAAGATTATGTCTTTGTTGTAAAACCGGAGAACGACCATAAGCTTCAACTAGGGCAGGTATATTCTTACGTCTGACAGCTCTAGAAATAGATAAAAGAGGAGCCAAGTGAGGTTTCCTCAAAAATGGAGCCAATAATGTGTCAATATCTTTTTTCTCAGAATCTAATTCCACTGGATTAAATCGACTTGAATCAACTCCAGGGGGAACAACTTCAGCCTTTGTTGGCTCATAATTGCCATATCTAGAATATTGATGCTCTGCTTCTTGACGTGTACTTGTAATCACCAAATTTGCATGAGCTAAAGCTAGTTCCTCAGCATCTATTCTGCGACTAATTGAATATGTCTGTTCAATTTGATCATGATCAACACCACCAGCAAGAAGCCTACGCTGTTTTTCTCTACCTAAAGAATGACCTGTAAATACAAGTGGAATGCCTAAACGTCTACTAACCAAAGAACCAACATAACCAGCATCTGCATAATGGGCATGAATCCAATCAGGGAATCTATCCTGCTGCTGTATTTCACTAACTAACTGATCAGCCAAATCATCTAAATAAGGCCATAAAAGCTCTTTGCGTAAATAACGCTTGGGCCCAAATGGGAACCTAACTATATTAGCTCCCGAAACAATTGGCTCAATTTTTTGGGAATAATCAGTAGAAACTCTTCGATCCTGTATCAACCTAGTTACTAAATCAACCTGACCAACCTCTGGCCGAGATGCAAGTCCTTTGACAAGCTCTAGAACATAAAGAGTTTGTCCTCCAGTATCTGAATCACGACCTAATTCAAGGTCATGAGAACGGATCAAACCATGAAGGTTCAAATGAAGAAGTTTCAAACTCATTTCACATCTCCTTTAAGGAGTTGTGCTGCTTTAGTAGATTTTTCAGCTCACAAACATAAAGAAAGGCTAATAAAAGAAAAATATTTCCTTAAGGATTGGGCAAAACGACTGCAGCAAAAGGAATCTTAAAAATTTCAATATTCAAGGAAAAATCAAATCATAGCGAAATGCAAAGATAAGGCATAGCAAGAATCCTTGAATATAAACAAAACATAAAGGCTTCAAAGTAAATGGTCGATAGAAAATTGACTTCTAAAATTCCTTTTCCAAAAGGGAAGTCAAGCCCCAGCAGTTGAAAGGTTAGAGGCTTGGTCCAATAAAACTTTTTTCAGATAATGTGCAGTATGACTATTTGAATGTTCTGCAACTTCCTCAGGTGTACCTGTCACAATAATTTCTCCACCTCGATCACCTCCTTCTGGGCCTAAATCAATAATCCAATCAGAACATCTAATAACATCAAGATTATGTTCAATAACAATAATTGAATTCCCTTTATCAACTAAACGTTGAATGACATCCATCAATTTATGAACATCAAAAAAACTAAGTCCTGTAGTCGGTTCATCTATTAAATAAAGCGTTTTACCAGTTGCTCTACGCGACAATTCTGTAGCCAATTTTACTCGCTGTGCTTCTCCTCCTGAAAGAGTTGGTGCAGGCTGACCTAACTTGACATAACCCAAACCTACATCAACCAAAGTACGTAAACGATCTGCTGCTTGAGGAATAGCTGAAAAAACTTCAGCAGCTTGCTCAACAGTCATTTCCAAAACATCTGCTATTGAAAAACCTTTATATCTAACTTGTAAAGTTTCTCGATTAAATCGAGCTCCTTTACAAACATCACATTGAACATAAACATCAGGCAAAAAATTCATTTCAATAACATTTACTCCTTGTCCACGACATGCCTCACAGCGCCCTCCCTTAACATTAAAACTAAATTGTCCAACTTGATAGCCACGTGCCTTAGCTTCTATAGATGCAGCAAAAATTTGCCTTATTGGATCAAATGCACCTGTATAGGTAGCAGGGTTAGAACGAGGTGTTCTCCCAATAGGAGATTGATCAATCACAATCACCTTATCTATTGCCTGAATTCCTCTGATCTCACCAAGACCCTTAGGGAAAGGCACTTTCAAGCCCAAACTATGGTTCAAGGCAGGATGCAATAATTCATTAATCAAAGTACTTTTTCCACTACCACTAACACCAGTTACAGCAATTAAACGCCCAAGAGGAAAATCAACAGTAATATTTTTCAGATTATTTAAATCACAATCAATTAAACGTAATTTCTTTTTCCCGGTAACTCTCCTTTCTTTAGGTGTTGGTATAAAACTTGAACCGCTTAAATATTGTCCAGTCAAAGAATCCTTAGAAGAGAGCAAATCTTCAAATGATCCTTGAGAAATAATTTGACCGCCATGAACACCTGCACCAGGTCCAATATCAACTAAATAATCTGCGGCCCTAATAGTTTCCTCATCATGTTCAACAACAACCAAAGTATTACCTAGGTCTCTTAATCTTTTCAAGGTTGCTAATAAGCGATTATTATCTCTTTGATGTAAACCAATGCTAGGTTCATCTAACACATAAAGGACACCTGTTAATCCTGCACCAATCTGAGTAGCCAAGCGTATACGTTGAGCTTCGCCCCCTGACAAAGTCATTGCGGGTCTGTCCAAACTTAAATACTCAAGGCCTACATCTAAGAGAAAACGAAGTCTTAATCGTATTTCTTTTAAAACCAAATCACCAATTTGAATTTGTCTAGATGTTAAAAGTGGTTTTGAACCAGATGCCACTCCAACACCAATTAATTTTTCAATCGCTTTTAAAGTTTCATCAACACTTATTGATGTTAGATCAGTAATACTAAATGGTCCTATTTTTACAGCTAAAGCTTCGGCTTTTAATCTTTTTCCACAACAAGTATCGCAGGGTACTAATTCTAAGTATTTCTCTAATTTTTGACGTATTGCCTCTCCATTAGCATCTTTTAATTGTCTCTCTAGAATTGGAAGAATACCCTCAAATTTTCTTTTATATCCACCACTCTGTTTATATCTGCTATCAGCCTGAATAAGAATTTCTTCAGTACTACCATTAAGTAAAATATCCTTTTGAGTCTCTGTTAATTTATCCCAAGGTGTTTTTATTTCAAATCCAAATGCTTCACCAACAGAATATAATAAAGAAAAATAATATGAATTATCTTTATCACTCCAAGGAGCTACAGCTGAATAAACTGGTAAAGAAAGATCTGGGATAACTCGTTCAACTGTAAATTTCTTTAAAAAACCTATTCCATGGCAATCAGGGCAGGCTCCATATGGGCTATTAAAAGAAAATAATCTAGGAGAAAGTTCCTCCATAACTGCGCCATGGATAGGGCATG
>CAJWIZ010000070.1 GCA_913041805.1 uncultured Prochlorococcus sp. | reverse complement strand
GACCAACTGCGCATCGCCTCTCGCCGAAGCCAGCTGGCCATGGTCCAGACAAACTGGGTCAAGCAAGAGCTAGAACGAAAGCATCCCAACCTAAAAATCTCAGTAGAAGCAATGGCTACGCAAGGAGACAAAATCCTAGACGTGGCTCTTGCAAAAATTGGAGACAAAGGTCTTTTTACTAAAGAACTAGAAGCTCAGATGCTGATTGGGAGAGCAGAAATAGCAGTCCATTCACTAAAAGATCTGCCTACAAACCTTCCGGAAGGCCTAATGCTTGGATGCGTTACAGAAAGGGAAGATCCGGCAGATGCACTTGTAGTCAACAAAAAAAATTCCAATTATCAGTTAGAGACACTCCCAGCAGGTTCAGTAGTTGGAACTAGTTCGCTTAGGAGGTTGGCGCAACTACGTCATAAATTTCCAGCTTTAACTTTCAAAGATGTAAGAGGGAATGTAATCACCCGTCTAGAAAAGCTTGATGCAGGTGAATATGATTGCTTGATTCTTGCCGCAGCAGGGCTTAGCAGACTTGGCTTCGAGAATAGGATTCATCAACTTATACCTAGTGAAGTGTCTCTTCATGCAGTTGGGCAAGGTGCACTAGGCATTGAATGCGTCGAAGGTCGACCAGAAGTACTAGAAGTAATTAGAAGCCTTGAGCACAAACCAACATCACTGCGCTGCCTTGCCGAACGATCCTTTTTACGAGAGTTAGAAGGTGGGTGCCAAGTACCTATAGGTGTAAACAGCAGAATCGAATCTAAAGAGTTAATTCTTACTGGTATGGTTGCAAGTTTAGATGGCCAAAGATTACTCCGAGATGAAAAAAGAGGCCCCATAGACAACCCTGATCTAATTGGAATACAGCTTGCAAATTCACTAAAAGATCAAGGCGCAGGTGCAATACTTAAAGAGATCTTTGATGCCGTTAGGCCAGAAGCATAGAGAGTTCATAGAAACCAAAAAAATATATTAAAAGCAGGATAATTATGTAACCTATTGCTAAATACTTCAAGAATTATTCTAGATATTTTGAATCTAATTAAATAGTCAAAATTATCTTTAATCTACTAACTTAGGATCAATCTCTGAGAGATAACGCTTTTCACATGATTTGATTATTTCAACTGCTTTTTCAACTCCGAAAAAGCCATTGACTGAGCATGTACCTGGCTTCTTAAGATCCTTATAATGTTCCCAGTAATATTTAGTTTCTTTCAGCCAATGTTCTCCTAACTGCTCGAAACTGGTTATGTGATTCATACGTTTATCATCTGCAAGAACAGCAATCACTTTGTCATCGACTTCACCTCCATCATCAAAAGTCATGATTCCTATTACCCTTGCTTCCACAATCGAGCCAGGTATTAATGCCTCAGTAACACCAACAATTTCTATATCTAAAGGGTCACCATCCTCATCCCATGTCCTAGGGATACAACCATAAGCAAAGGGATAAGCAAGAGTTGAGTACCCCACACGATCAAGCTTTAGGTGACCTGTCTCAGTAATCAGTTCGTATTTGTTGATTGTATTTGAATTGAGCTCAACAATAGTGTTAAGTCGCAACTCCCCTTCATCAGCGAATGCAGGCAAAACATGCAATAAGTTAGGCATGCTCCTACTAGGAGACATATCAAGGTTGGCCATGCTTAGAGAAATCCCAGCTGAACATCTTACGAGGTGCTATTAAGCATCTCCAGTTTTTTATTCAAATAGTTGAGGAAAGCAGAACTTGATAAAGGTGACCCTGTGACATGTTCCACCAAATTTTCTGCATTCATTTTTCTACCAACTAAATGAACTTCATCCCTTAGCCAAGCAAGCAATTTCGACTCCCTACCATCTCTGATGCAAGCTTCTATTGGATCAGCTTCTTGCCCACCAAATTCGTTCAATGAGCTTTTCATGGCTTCAGCCAACTGAGCACTAATCAGATGGCCAAGTAAATAAGAAGGGAAATAGCCAAACTGTCCTTCACTCCAGTGCACATCTTGCAAGCAACCTTCTCGGTCATTTCTTGGAGTCACCCCAAGTAGAGATTCATATCTACTATTCCATTCTTCAGGCAAAGATTCGACATCTAAACCTTCTTCTAACATTGCAATTTCCAAGTCAGTACGTATAAGAATATGCAAGCCATAACTAAGTTCGTCAGCTTCTACACGATTACAGCCTGGAACAAGTGGATTCATGCAATGCCAAAGGTCAAGCCCAGAATTCAACGGTGCACCCTCTTTAGCAAATAAAGGCCAGAACCTTTCGGAAAAAGAACGACTGCGAGCAACTCGATTCTCCCAAAAAAGAGACTGACTTTCATGTAAAGCCATAGAAGTTGCTTGACCAAGAGGCCAAGCAAACCATTGATGACTTTGAATGGGCAAGCCCTGCTCGTACAAAGAATGTCCCCATTCATGAGCAGTGGCCAAAAAGCAGGACAATGGCTGTCCATGAACTACACGAGTCGTTAATCGGAAATCTTTTGGGCCAAGTGTTATTGAGAATGGATGCGGGGATGTCGCTACGCAAGTAATTTCATTATCCCTCCCCCAGTCTTGCAAAAGCTTTTCACAAAGTGTCTTCTGTGAGCTTGATTCAAGGTCCCAACAAGATCTTTTAGGCCTTTGCCATCCTCGAACTTTGTCAATTAGCAATGGGAGACATTCTCTAAGAGGACCAAACAATTCACGCAGTCTCACAATGCTTATATCAGGCTCGAATGGTTGAGCAAGCGTTTCCCAACAACTCCTAGGCTCAGAGAGCTGTTTTGCCTGCTCCTGTCTTAGCGCAATGAGGTTACGCAAGGCTGGAGCAAAGAGATTAAATTGAGAGGTAGCTTTGGCCTGTTGCCAAAGGCAGTATCCTTTGGCCTTCGCAGTTGCAAGCTGACTAATCAAATCTGGATCAAGACGCTTTTGCCTATTTAAATCTTGTTCTAATAACTCAAGATTCTTTGCTCGGTCATCAATTTCTCTTGGATCCAACTCTCCACTTTCTCTAATCCTCTGAAATTCAATCTTTGCCTCAGCGATAAGTTCTTCAAACTTCTCACTACTCTGTCTTGCATGAAGATTTCTCGCTAAAAGGCTTAATTGTTCCGCTCGCCAAGTCGCTGCTTGAGAAGGCATCGCAGTGTTCTGATCCCAGTACAAAGTGCTCTGTATCGAGCCCAAGACCTGAGTCTCATGCAAATATTCTCCAAGTCGATGCCAGGCCAGGCCAGACAAGACTCGATTGCTCACAGAAGTAACCATATCTAAAAGTTAGCCACAACTTCCCAAACTTTTAATGAGATATCCACCTTTGAATATCAAATAAAAAGGGCTTACATGACTTCCGCAAGGTTATGAACCTACAAATTAAGAATCTTCAAGAAGAATTTCTTATCAGGAACTTGCCTTCAATAGAAAGTTAACTCATAACTAAAAGAAGTCGAACAGCTGGTCTATAAATGGAACAGATCCTTTCTTCGCTATCAATAGCGACCCCTGGAGAGGGCTTTATTAACATCACATCTGAAATCAATCACTGGATAGTTACCAATAAAATCAATAAAGGAATCTTGGTCCTGTTCGTGCAACATACAAGTTGCAGCCTGACGATCAATGAAAATGCTGACCCAAGAGTATTGGAAGATCTTTCTACTTTTATGAAAGCCCTCGTACCAGAAGAAGGGATAAACCCTATGCCTGGAAGGAAAGGCCATATTCCGTATAAACATTCTGAAGAAGGTGCGGACGACATGCCAGCCCATATAAAAACATCACTCACTTGTTCTTCACTAACTCTGAGTATTGACAATTGCAAACTTAATTTAGGTACTTGGCAAGCAATTTATCTTTGGGAACATCGTTCCCAAAAGCATTCCAGAAAGATCATTTTGCATGCAATTGGAGAAATTCAGAACAACAATCAACTTTCCAAACTTTCCTCTAAAGCGAGTTAATCACTTCCAGGAATACCTCAAACCTTAATAAGATGGTCTTATATAAACAACATCAGCAAGCTTGGACCTTAAGGAATGAACTTAAAAAGAATGGACTTACTAATAAATCCACTTCATGATCTAACAAGTCAATCTGATTCCATCTATCCACAAGGTATCAAATGAACACGAAACTTCTAGGAGCTCAAGATCTGATCTCATTACAAAAAGAGCTCCCACAATGGGAAGTTCAACAATCGAAACTACGAAGAAGTTGGAAATTCAAAGACTTTGTAGAAGCCTTTGGATTTATAACAAGAGTGGCATTACTTGCAGAAGCGATGAATCACCACCCTGAATGGAGTAACGTCTACTCAAAAGTGACGATTGAATTAACCACACATGACAAAAAAGGATTAACTAATCTTGATCTTCAACTTGCTAAATCTATCAACTTGCTCGGCTGAACAAATCTCAATTCTGCAAAGCACCACTATTTACAATTAGTGCAGTTATTACTCCTAATTAGTCCACGCTACCAACATTCATAGACATGAGCGATTCTGTCGACTCACCCTCAGCAAAATCTTTAAAGAGAAAGGAACCCTTAGAAGCTTCACTAGGCGTACCAGTCACTATCCTCACAGGATTTCTTGGAGCGGGCAAAACCA
>CAJWIZ010000069.1 GCA_913041805.1 uncultured Prochlorococcus sp. | reverse complement strand
ACGCTTACCTTCTTTGATTATTTGCTCACGCATTAATTTCTTTGTTAATGCTTTGAAGCTGTTTCCTAGCAACTTGCTATTTGATGTGGTTGCTTTTTTGACAGCATTGTCTTCTTTCAGTGCTTCAATTGTTTCGGAAATATTTGATTTGATTTCGTCCAGTTTTTCATCTCGTTCATCTTTTGTTTGTTCAAAATGTTTAAGCACTTCACCAATGGGCTTGCTGCAATTTTTTTCTAAATAGTTGGGTAATGTGTTATCAATAGCGGGCTCTTCAGGACGAACTTGTTTGATGCCTGCCTCTTCTAAAACTGATTCTTGTGCTTTGATCAGCTCGCAGACTGCTTCATATCCAAAATCGATAGCTTCTACAATATCTTGCTCTGTAAGCTGATTGGCTCCTGCCTCCACCATAACGACTCCATCAGGAGTACCAGCCACTACTAGATCAAGGTCCCCACGTTCAATTTCCCGGAAGCTTGGATTGAGAACAAAGTCATCACCAAGCAGTCCTACTCTTACAGCCGCCATAGGACCATAAAAAGGAATCTCAGCAAGCAAAGTGGCCATTGATGCTCCAGTTACTGCAAGAACATCAGCTGGCACTCTTTCGTCTAAAGAAAGGCAGCTAGCAACTATTTGAATGTCATCTCTCAACCATGTTGGAAATAATGGCCTCATTGGGCGATCAATAAGCCTGCAAATGAGTGTCGCCCGTTCTGGAGGCCTCCCTTCTCTACGCATAAAGCTTCCTGGAATGCGGCCTGCTGCATAAAGCCGTTCTTCGTAGTCGCAGATCAGTGGAAGGAAATCAATGCCTTCACGTCCTGTGGATCTTGTTGCGGTAACAAGGACAGCGGTATCACCGCATTCCACCATTACTGATCCACCGGCCTGGGGCGCATATCGCCCTGTAGTCAGTCGAATCTCCCGACCATCAAAGGAGATCGACTTTGTCTGACCTTGCACTTTTGCTTATGTCTTTTTGTCTTTGCATATTCTTACATTTAATAGGGACCCCTTCAGCAGAAAAGTGGATTTAGTTCCGATTACCAAATTTCTATTAAATCAATTTTAATTTGGATACCTTCGTTTGGGTTGTCCCTCGAACTGTTACGTGTATTTTTTCTTTCACTCTCTGAAAATTACCAGCTTGATTTCACTACTCCAGGAAGTTCGCCTTTATGGGCCCGTTGGCGAAGTTGGTTTCGGCAAAGTCCAAAATCCCTATAAACGCCTCTAGGTTTGCCAGTTGCCCAGCAACGGTTTCTAATTCGACTTGGTGCACTATTCCTAGGCAATGCTTGAATTTTTCGGTGTATTTCTAATCGCTCCATAGGATCTTTTGCCGAATGGAAGGCTTTTAGAAGAGCCATGCGCTTGTTGGCAAACCTCTCAACAAGTTTCTTGCGCTTCACATCGCGGGCGATCATTGACTTTTTGGCCATGCGGTGTAATGCAGTATTTAAATCCAGAGTGAATATTAACTCTTCACCTGATTCGATAAGTTGAAATAAGAGTCAGTTTGTTTTTGAAAGGTCTGAGTGGATTTTGTATGAGTCTTTAATTGCGTTTTCTTACTAGGTGAATTTTTGCTGCTATTTGGAGCAAAGTGCTTTTATCGATTGAGTAGCTGCTGAACGAGAGAAAGTTGTGATGTATCACGAATAATTAGGACAACACTAAGACTGACAAGTAGCAGAAACCCTGATTGAACAAATGCCATTTGAATTTTTTCTGGCACGGGCTTTCCAAGCAGGCCTTCAATTAACAGAAATACCATTTGCCCTCCATCTAAAAGAGGGAGTGGCAATGAATTCAGAACGGCTAGATTGATTGAAACTAATGCAGTAAAAAGTATTAGGCCTGAACTTCCTTCTTCAGAGAGTTGGGCCCCTATTTCTACAATTTTTACAGGTCCGCTTAGCTGTTTTGCAGTAGAGCTGAAATCGGTTGCCAATCCTTTATAGCCTTGAATTGTTCGGGTTAATAAATCTGTGAATTGGAAATTAGCTTGATTAATAACTTCGTTTAACCCTTTTGCAGGTTGAATTTCTTTACTGAAATTCGGTTGTAACTGTGCTCCTATTTTTCCTTTCCCTAGATTATTTTCTGGAATTATGCTCACGAATTTCTTCTCATTACCTCGTATTGTTTCGATCTGAATTTTTTGGTTGGGAGCATTTTGGACCTCTTCTACAAATAGCTGCACAGCCTTTTGACCTTCACCTAGCTTTAAACCATCAATACTTAAGATTTGGTCCCCTGGGTTTAATCCAGATATGTCAGCAGCCTGACCATTTTGAACTGCCATGATCAGCACACCAGGGTCTGGTTGGTTTGGTATCCCTATAAAAGCTGCTTGTCCAATTAGTACTAGCCAAGCGAGAAGAAGATTCGCTAGTACACCAGCAGAAATGACAAATGCTCTTTGAAATATTGGTCGGTTGCGAAGTAGGTTTGGATCATCTTTAGGAATATTGCTGTTTTTTTCATCATCGGGGAAAGAAACAAAACCTCCAAGTGGAAGAGCTCTTAGTGAATAAGTGATTCCTGAAACTTCTTTTTTAAAAATTGAAGGGCCAAAGCCAATAGAAAAACCATTAACTAAAATCCCTTGCGACCTTGCCGCTAAAAAGTGACCTGCTTCGTGAAAAAAGATCAGCAGGCCAAGAACCACTAATGATGCAAGAACGTTCATTAAGTAAGAATTAGTCGATTTATGCTGGCTTTAGGTGTGTGCAGCCAAAGTAAGGCACTAATGCTTTGGGGAGCATCACACTGCCATCAGTTTGCTGGCCATTCTCTAAGAGTGCAGCCATTGTGCGTCCAATTGCCAACCCACTGCCATTCAAAGTGTGCAGTAGTTGAATGCTTTTCCCTTCTTTTGTGCGAATAGACGATCGTCTTGCCTGAAAGTCATCGCAGATGCTGCAACTTGAAATCTCTCTGTATGTTCCAGCACCTGGCAGCCAGACTTCTAAGTCAAATGTGCGAGAAGCAGAGAAACCAAGATCTCCAGTGCAAAGTTCAATCACTCGATATGGTAATTCAAGTTTTTTGAGAACATCTTCAGCATCATTTGTTATTTGAATGTGTGCTGCTTTTGATTCTTTTGGATGGGAGAACCAATAAAGCTCAACTTTATTAAATTGATGAAGTCTTATGAGCCCTCTTGTGTCCTTCCCATAGCTACCTGCCTCTCTTCGGAAACACGGACTATATGCAACATAACGCAGTGGTAATTCACTAGAGGGAATTATCTCGTCGCGATGCAATGAAGTGACGGGGACCTCTGCTGTAGGTGTTAGCCAAAGATCGTCATCAGCGCATCGAAAGCTTTCTTCGGCAAATTTTGGAAGTTGGCCAGATGCTGTAAGACTGAGTGTGTTAACTAGAACTGGAGGCAAAACCTCTTGATAACCTTTGGAGGTATGCAAATCGAGCATGAAATTAATTAATGCCCTTTCTAATCTTGCGCCTTGATTGAGGAGAGTTACGAATCGACTTTGGGAGATTTTTGAGGATCTTTCTGTGTCCCAAAGATGTAAGTCTTGGGCAATCTGCCAGTGCTCTTTAAGATAGTCTTTTTCATCTTTTTCTCGAGGCTCACCCCAACGCCTTAATTCTTTATTGTCATTTTCATTTTTTCCATCTGGGCATTCAGGAGAAGGAAGATTAGGAAGCCGGAGTAATTCTGTTTTGAGATTTGATGATAAGGCTTTTTCTTTTTCTTCTAGCAGTCCAACTTTTTTTTTGATTTCATTCCCCTGAAACTTAAGTTGTGAAATTTCAATTGACTGTGGACTGAGACCGCTTTTTATCTTTTGACCTACTTCTTTCCCAATAAGATTGCCTTTGGCTTGAAGATTGCTCCGCTCTTTCTCAAGATCTCTTTGCTGTTGTGCAAGTAATTGAAGTGGATTCAGGTCCACTTTGATTCCTCTTCGACTTAATTCGCGAGTTAATAAATTTGGATTTTCACGCACCAGTCGCTGATCAAGCACGAGAACTTAGAAGGAAGATGATAAGCCTAAGTCTTGTTGACGCATAATTTTTGAGATTTTATAGATTGCGCACGTTCTTGTTTCTTTAAGTTAGGGAGTTTTGGAAACAAAGAGTTTTGTCTTTTGAATTGATATTGAAGCGTAGAGCTTTAAATAAGATTTATTGATTCATTGACCTTGAGTGATGCTGGCCTGGCTCTTCCACTAGAAGCCCATTCTTTTAAAGAGTTGAGTTGCTCTTTTGCTGTTCTGGAAAGGGGAACTAGTTGACTCGCTGCAAGTATGAGATCAGTCTCTTGAAGTTCCCTCCTTTCAGCAAATGCAAGGTGCATGGCTTCAATAACCGTTTGTTCAAGTTCTGCTCCTGAGAACCCTTCTGTCCTATCCAAGACTGTGTTTAAAGGGAGATTTAAGTGAGGACGTCTTTGTCGAACATGAAGTTTAAGAATGCTGATTCTTTCTTGGGCGCTTGGTAACTCAAGCATGAAAATCTCATCAAAACGTCCTTTCCTCAGTAGTTCACCAGGCAATCGTTCGACCCCATTTGCAGTTGCTACAACAAAAACTGCCGAGTTTTTTTCGGCCATCCAAGTTAGAACATTGGCCAGTACTCTTTGACTTGTTCCACCA
>CAJWIZ010000068.1 GCA_913041805.1 uncultured Prochlorococcus sp. | reverse complement strand
GCTGCTTGATGCAGCTGGAGTATGCAAACAACTTGGAATTCCCCATCACGTCTTGGATAAAAAAGAAACTTTTCAAAAAGAAATCATCCAGGAAATCGTCAAGGGCTATGAAGCAGGAATAACACCTTTACCTTGCTCAAAATGTAATCGCTTTGTGAAATTTACACCCATGCTGGAATGGGCAAAAGAAACTCTCAACATAAATAGGATTGCAACTGGTCATTATGCAAGGACTAGGTTTGAACAAGATGCAAATTGTTTTAAGTCAAAGAAAGAACATTCAACAAAAAGGACCAAGCTTTTAAGAGGTCTGGATCCAAGTAAAGACCAAAGCTATTTTCTTTATGATCTTTCACAAGATGTCTTAAAGAAACTAATTTTTCCCTTAGGAGAATTAACCAAAGCAGAAACTCGAGAGGAGGCAAAAAGGCTTGGGCTACGAACAGCAAATAAACCCGAGAGTCAAGATCTTTGTCTAGCTGAGCACCATGGCTCTATGAGAGCTTTTTTAGACAACTATCTTCCTAAAAGGAACGGAGAAATAATCCTCAAAGATGGAACTATTTTAGGAGAGCATGATGGGATTGAACATTTCACAATTGGTCAACGAAAAGGGCTTGGGATCTCCTGGAAAGAGCCCCTGCACGTAATAAAGCTTGACAGCAAATCTAATCAAGTTGTGGTAGCTCCTCGTTATGAAGCTGGTAAAGCGGAGTGTATTGTTGGCGAAATTAATTGGGTATCAATAGACCCTCCAAAAGAGACAATCAAGGTAGAAGTTCAAGTTCGCTACAGGAGTGAAACAGTCTTAGCTGAACTTTCACCAATCCAACCAACCAATACAGATATTGATAGAGGTCGACCCTATCGCTGCAAGATCTTGTTTCAAGAAGAGCAATTCTCGATAGCTCCTGGACAAGCCGCAGTTTTCTATTGTGGCGAAGTCCTTTTAGGTGGTGGTTTGATACAACCTTAAGTAATAGACAAGGGTACTAATTCAACCAAAACCGTAAGAAAATAACTCCAAATAATCCTACCAAAAAAATACAAATCAATGGCAATTCTTGCCAACGAGTATAAGCAGTGATTCGATCCTCCAACTGTAGTTCTACCACTTCGGTTGTTTCAACAAATGGAGGAACCATTTGTTGAATTTCTCCTGAAGCTTTTATCAATGCTGAAGGGCCTGTATTAGCAACAGAAATTAAATCTCTTGAAGTTTCCATACTTCTCAACTGAGCAAGTGAGACAAACTGCCGCTGTAAAGAAATCGGATATGGATCCAAATTCGCCAAAACAAGAATCCATTCAGCTCCATCTCTTACTGCTTTCGCAAGGGCATGTCCATCACTGAGCTCGTAGCAAATTGCGACAGCAACTGCAGGACCAGACCAATTGAAAAGCCTAGAAGGGTCCCCAGGATGCAAACCTCCAACAGCAGAAAGGCCATTAGAGAACCTAGGGAAACTTGGTACTTTTTCTCCTAATGGAACTAAACGATGCTTATCAATTGCATTAGACGATTTTCTTTCGCCCCTATCAAAAAACAACAAGGAACTCCTTTGCTCACCTCTTACCCAACGAAAGCCTCCTGCAAGAAAAGGAATAGGTGCTGGTTCAAGTAATTCTTGATTGGCATTTAACGTCCCCTCAGGGGCAACTAACCATGAGGCCGATAAATCTTTTGCCTTATGAAGAGAATCCTGAATGGACTGTGGGATACGAATTTGCTCATCTTTAGAAAACTTGGTCCTAATGGGAATATCAGACTGCCAAAGAGCAACAGGAATTACATCCGAAACAGGTTTTACCACCAAAAGTCTCGCTCCAATTATGTGCATCAAACAAGCAAAAAGAAGGCAAAAAACAATCGCTTTTTTGGCCCCCAAGCCTCGACGAATTGCAAGCGCTGCATTCCACAAACTGAAACCAATTAACAACTGGACAGTTGCCAAACCACCAGAACCAAACCATTTTGCGAGGCCAGCGAGGAACATGTCATTGGGCAAAACACTCTGGCCAACACCTATCCAAAACAATGGATAATGAGCTAATAAGACTTCCGCCAAGCCCCAAGTACAAGACAAAACAAGAGCAGACAGAAGCTTCAGTGCAACATCCTTACCCCTAAAGCCATTGAGCAGAAATGAATTTCCAACGTAAGACCAAAAGCCAACAAGCAATCCTGAGCAAACCCCGCAGATAAACCAAATTGATATTGCAATTGGCAAGCTCAGAAAGCCAGGCACTCCAATCCAACTCAATGGATGAAGAGCCAATAACCAGCTATGGCTTACTAATACAGCTACTAATCCCCAAAGGAATGCGGCAGAAATGTTCCTACTAATCCCCCAAAGGAATGAAATTGCAAGCCACATATATACAACTCCCCCAGTAGCACCAAAACCAGCCAGCCATCCTCCAAGAGCCCCAATAATGCAAGAAACATATTTTTCTCTGCGCATGATGATTAGTGTGAAATTCAGAGGGTTTTCAAATATCCCAAACAACTTAAGTGTGATTTAGATAAAAAATAAGCGAAAATACTTGAGAACTATGGATATGCTGTAAGAATAATTTTTGGAATTTTGGTTGAGACTCCGTGCGTGAAATCCTAATTAGTTTTTCAGTTTTTCTCAGCTGCGTAATAGTTGCTGTAATCAGTCAAATTATTGCCCCTTCATCAGTAGCTGCACAAAACTTTGATACAACCATTCAAAGCGAATTTAGAAATAACGAAGAGACTCGAACACTTAACAACATTTTCGAGTTAGATCCAGAAGATCCAAATCCAACTCTTTTTGCAATGGCCAAAGACAATCCCAATTCTCCCGATTCAATACTTGGCGGACCTTTAGAGGCATCTACTCCAACAGTCACAGCTAGTGGACTTGGCATTACAGATCTAGCTATAGGTGACGGGGATGAGGCCACTTCAGGCAAAAAAGTCACCGTTAACTACAGAGGAATGCTTGAAAATGGGAAAGAATTTGATAGCAGCTATGGCAGGGGACCATTCAGTTTCTCTCTAGGAGCTGGTCAAGTAATTAAAGGCTGGGACGAGGGAGTTGCAGGAATGAAAGTAGGTGGCAAAAGGAAGCTAACAATCCCCCCAGACCTTGGGTACGGAAGTAGAGGTGCAGGAGGGGTAATACCACCTAACGCAACCTTGATATTTGAAGTGGAATTACTAGAAGTGAATTAAAGAAAGTTCAATCAGCCTCAAATATTGCGCAATTTTGGAACTCTCCAAGTAGTCTTATTGCAGGCTTTTACTTAATGCTAGATGTTGCGTTCGGCACTTTCCGCAATCTTCAACAGCCTGCCAGCCCCAAAGGTCAAGGCTCACTGTGATGGACCATGTGGTGTTTATGACCCTGCATCTGCTCGTATAGCAGCTGAAGCAGTACTTTCAATGACCAAAAAGCTGATAGCTTTGGAGCCTCCTCAAAGCAATGATCCTGCTCTTTGGGCTACATATAACAACACTTTTGCTAGATATGTCGCCATCAAAGAAGACCAAGCAAAGGAAACCAAAACAGAACTTTTAATTCTCTGGACTGACTATTTCAAGCCAGAGCATCTAGCCACTTATCCAGACCTTCACGATACTTTTTGGAAAGCCTCCAAGCTCTGCAGTGCTTGCAAAGTAAATATTGACTTAGCAAAGGCAGAAGAATTAATGAAGTCAGTGGAAAAAATCCACAATATGTTCTGGAAATCAAAAGGTCGTGCTGACGCCTGGGTTACAGCGAGCTGAAACCAAGCTCTTTCAAACAGCAAATCTCCGTTCCCTGTTTTTAATAATTACAGGGCAAAGACGTCATTGCCACGTTGTAGGAGTTTCAATGTTACCGACTCTCAAAGAAGGGGATATAGTTATATATAGACCGATAGGGAAGAAAAGCTTTTCGCCAAAAAAAGGTTCTATTGTTGTAGTGGAAGATCCTCAAAATCCTAGAAATCTAATTATCAAAAGAATCCATCAAGAGAACAAAGTCGGTCTAGATCTTCGTGGCGATAATGAATCAAATAGTATTGACAGCAGACAGTTTGGCTTAGTGAATAGGATCCATTTAAGAGGCATAGTAGAAGAAATTATTCCGAGACTAAATTAAAAAAATAATTCGCATTTTAAAACCTTCTCAAAATTTTTAAAGCTAATAATTGAGTGCTATTTACGTCAAGTTTTTTCCAAGAAACTCCTTAATTTACATATATAACTCACTAAGCAATTATCAAATTGCACATAAGTCCTTTTTATCTATACAAATGCAACTAAAACATTTGCTTCTATTTGTTAAAAGCCCAAGACGCTTGCAATGGCTGCGCCAAGAGCGTCAACTGCATCTTTTACTTATTGCCAAGGATTCTTGGGTAGTTAAAAAAGTGCAGTTCTTTGGATGGGGATTCAATGAATCATTCACAAAAGGTTTTAGCAACTATGCCTAGAGGAGTAACCGAAGTAAAGATTGTCGAACGTGAATGGGGTATCGAAAGGTGCTTCAAAACTAGAGATGGAAGGAACTACTGCATTCCTGCATCTTTTGACTATTGGCTATTTCGCTAGCTTATTAGAGAATCAACCATTCATAGCCAACACAATTTCCAAGAGTCAACCTTTCAAAGTAGGGTTTAGGAAATTGGCACTTTTACCATTT
>CAJWIZ010000067.1 GCA_913041805.1 uncultured Prochlorococcus sp. | reverse complement strand
GAATGATGAAGTTGCTATGCTTGCAGTAGTGCATAGGTTGAGAGCAGCAATTAGTACTTCGAGATCTTTACTTACAACTAATTTAGAGCAACTTAGTTGGAGCTAGTTGATTAGTATGAGGTTGTTGCATAGATCCTTTTTGAATATATTTACACTTTTGCTTGGGAGTTAACTTTTGAGTTGAAATTATATTTTTTTAGAGATTTCTAATATTGTCAAAAGATCAAATGTCCAATAAATACTACCTTTTAAAACATTATCCTTTGCGACCATTGTAGTCCTAATGTCTAATAAACATCGTCTCCAGGCACCATATAGCCCTCAAGGGGATCAGCCAAAGGCTATAGCCAGGCTAGTTAAAGGTGTTAATGACGGAAAGAGATATCAGACTTTGTTGGGTGCTACTGGGACAGGTAAGACTTTTACTATTGCAAATGTAATTGCTGAAACCGGGAGGCCTGCACTTGTTTTGGCTCACAATAAAACCCTTGCAGCTCAGCTATGTAATGAATTAAGGGAGTTTTTCCCTGATAATGCTGTTGAATATTTCATCTCTTATTATGATTACTATCAGCCAGAGGCATATGTTCCTGTAAGTGACACTTATATAGCTAAGACAGCATCTATTAATGAGGAAATTGATATGTTGAGGCATTCGGCAACGCGTTCATTATTTGAAAGAAAAGATGTAATAGTTGTTGCGTCTATTAGTTGTATCTATGGACTAGGCATACCCAGCGAATATCTCAAATCAGCAGTTCGATTTCAAGTTGGAAATACAATAGAACTACGTAAATATTTACGCGATTTGGTTAATAATCAATATACCAGAAATGATGTTGAAATTAATCGAGGACGTTTTAGGTTGCGAGGAGATGTATTGGAAATTGGTCCTGCATATGATGACAGATTGGTTAGAATTGAAATTTTTGGTGACGATATAGAGGCTATTCGTTTGGTTGACCCAATTACTGGTGAAATTCTTCAAAGTTTGGAATCTATAAATATTTACCCAGCCAAACATTTTGTAACACCAAAAGAACGTTTGAATGTTGCATT
Organism: uncultured Prochlorococcus sp.; assembly: GCA_913041805.1. Classification (GTDB taxonomy): domain Bacteria; phylum Cyanobacteriota; class Cyanobacteriia; order PCC-6307; family Cyanobiaceae; genus AG-363-K07. Next base: position 3,637 of record CAJWIZ010000067.1, on the reverse strand, counting down.
AAAGGCTATTAAGGATGAACTTAAGGAGCGTTTGGAATGTTTGCATGAAGAGGGAAAGCTTCTTGAGGCGCAGAGGTTAGAACAAAGAACTAAATATGATTTAGAGATGTTAAGTGAGGTTGGCTATTGTAATGGAGTTGAGAATTATGCACGCCATTTGTCAGGAAGACCAGCAGGTACACCACCAGAGTGTTTGATCGATTATTTCCCTGATGATTGGTTGCTTGTTGTAGATGAAAGTCATGTAACTTGTTCTCAGTTGCTTGCAATGTATAATGGAGATCAGTCGAGGAAAAAAGTTTTAATTGAGCATGGATTCCGATTACCAAGTGCTGCAGATAATAGACCTTTAAAAAGTAGTGAGTTTTGGGATAAAGTAAAGCAAACAGTTTTTATTAGTGCAACTCCTGGACAATGGGAGTTGAATAAGAGTGATGGTGAAGTTGCTGAACAAGTTATTAGACCGACTGGGGTACTTGACCCTGTAGTGGAAGTTAGGCCTACTGAAGGCCAGATTGACGATTTGTTGACTGAGATAAAAATTAGAGCAAAGAAAAACCAAAGAGTTTTAGTTACTACACTAACTAAACGTATGGCTGAAGACTTAACTGATTATCTTTCAGAGAAGAGTATTCGTGTTCGTTACTTACATTCGGAAATTCATTCCATTGAGCGTATTGAGATTATTCAAGATCTTAGAATAGGTGAATATGATGTTTTAGTAGGTGTAAATCTTTTAAGAGAGGGTCTAGATCTTCCAGAAGTATCTTTGGTGGTTATTCTTGATGCTGATAAGGAGGGATTCCTTCGAGCTGAGCGTTCATTAATTCAGACGATTGGCCGCGCTGCTCGACATATCGAAGGTGTCGCACTTTTATATGCAGATAACCTGACTGACTCAATGAATAAGGCAATCTCTGAAACAGAAAGGCGTCGGAATATACAAAAGGCTTATAATAAAAAATATGGAATTGTACCTAAGCCAGCAGGTAAGAGAGCAAGTAACTCTATTCTCTCATTTTTGGAACTTTCGAGAAGATTACAACAAGACTCTTCGAATAGTGATTTGATTGAAATTGCTGGACAGGCTAATAATCAATTGCCAAATATAGATATGGGAGTTGCTTTAGAAACTTTGCCCGAAGTAATTAATCAATTAGAAGAAAAAATGAATCTCGCTGCTAAAGAATTAAATTTTGAGGAAGCGGCTAAGTTGCGAGATCAGGTTAAGCAACTTAGACAAAAAATGATTGGAAAAAAGTAGTTTTTCTTCTTATCGATTGATGCATTTAAATTTGAAATAGTTGTTTCTGGCTTGCTGTTTTTCTAGCTTCCAAGGTCAAAATGATTGTGTACGGCTTTTAGAGCTGCCAGCCCATCGTTTTTTGCTACAACGCAGCTTGTGCGAATTTCGCTAGTTGCAATCATCGCAATATTGATATTTGCGTCAGCTAATGCTCTAAACATGCGAGCTGCTGTACCTGGAGTGGCCGGCATGCCTGCACCAACAGCACTTACACGAGTAATTTCAGGACCTTCTTTTAATTCAGCCCCGGGCCATTTTGCAAGTAAGGGGGCCAGAGCATTATCAGCCTGTTTTCTGTCATTCTTTTTGAGAGTAAAACTGATATCACGGGAACCATCTAATTGTTGTCTTTCCGACTGAACAATTCCATCCAAGCTGATACCAGCGTCAGCAAGAGCAGAACAAAGGGCGGCAGCGGTACCAGGCTTGTCAGGCACACCTCTGACATTCAATTGAGCTTGATCAGGGTCTAGTGCTACACCTCTTACTTCTGGTTGCCCAATTCCACTTACTCCAGGGTTGATTTTGATTTGACTGTCATCTAGTTCAAATGCCTCGCTAATTGCACGAAGCCCTTTGGCACCAAGATTGGTATCAATTACACAACTTACTTTGACTTCGCTAGTAGCGATTAGTCGAAGATTTATTCCTTTTCTAGAGAGAGTATCGAATAATGTTGCTGCTATACCAGGCCGTCCCATTATTCCAGCTCCATTAATACTTAATTTGGTCATGTTACTTTGAGTTGAAAGTTTACCTCCGATTTTTTTTAGAGCATTTTTACAAATTTTCTGAGCATTTGGTAATTCTTCAGCGTCAATTGTGAAAGCAATGTCATTACTATTACCTTCATGTGTTGCTTGAATTATGAGGTCTACATTTACACCTTGATTAGATAATTCTTCAAATAAATTTGCAGCAATCCCTGGTTGATCTGGAATATGTGAGAGACCTAAGACTGCTTGCTCTTCAAGAAGTTCAAGGCCATCAACAGGACGACCTAATTCCAATCCATCGCGACCTAGAGAACGTTTGTTTGCACTGGTTAGTGTTGTACCTGGCTCATTGGTCCAACTTGATCTAACTCTTAGCATTACGCCAAAGTTTCTCGCTAGTTCTACTGCTCTTGGATGGAGAACAGCTGCACCTAGACTTGCTAATTCAAGCATTTCATCACAACTTAACGTGGGCATAAGTTGTGCATCAGCTACTTTGTTTGGATCTGTTGTTAGAACGCCTGGTACATCCGTATATATTTCACATGCTTCAGCACCTAATGCGGTTGCTAAGGCAACTGCAGAAGTATCGGAGCCACCTCTTCCAAGAGTTGTGATTTCTGCAGTACCCCAAGTACTCAGACTTGTCCCTTGAAAGCCTGCTACCACAACAACATAACCTTCTTCAAGTTTATTTTTTATACGCTCAGTTCGCACTTCAAGGATTCGTGCGCGACCATGAGAAGATTCAGTAACTATCCCTACTTGGGCTCCAGTCATAGATATTGCTGGCACACCTAGCTCATGTAGGGCAATGGAAAGCAAAGCAATAGATACTTGCTCTCCTGTAGCAAGCAACATGTCCATCTCCCTTTGAGGCGGTTTGCTGCTAATTTTTTGGGCTAAAAGGGTTAGTTCATCAGTTGTATGTCCCATGGCAGAAACTACTATTACAAGCTCATTACCTAATTCTTTGCTTTCTGCTATTCGTCTTGCTACTGCTTGAATTCTGTCGACACTCCCGACAGAAGTACCTCCAAACTTTTGCACCAGCACTGCCATCCAATTCCCCTAGGAAGGTTCAGATTATTTCAGTGTGCAGTCAAAATCAAAGGATTTGTTTTTTTAGAAGGCCGTCTTTGAAAGCATCTGCAGGTAAGGCCCCTTTTTTAAGGCCTACTTCTATTTCTAACAAAGATTCAAGCAGATTGAGAAATCGGCTGGTTTTAATGCCTTGTATTTGCTTACGCATTACATAAATTCGTTTGGGATTAGCAATACCTGCAGCCTTGGCAATCACTGCAACATCTTTTTCTCCTGTCTTTTCAAGAAGACTGACCCAAAGCCAGCCTCTGACTTGATTGGTTAAGGTCGCGAGTATTCGAAGCGCTGGTTCACCTTGATCAAGCATTGCATTTAGCCGAGTAATTGCTTCTCCAAGGTTGTTGGACAGCAAAGACTCTCCCATTTGGAGCGCATTCGTTGCTAACCCATCAATTAAGGCATTAACTGCTTCTGGGGAGATGAAAATTTTTTGGTCAATATTGTTCCCTTCAGTAGTTTTCTCAGCAAAAAGAGCAAGCTTTTGCAGTTCAGAAGTAAGTCGAGTACTGTC
>CAJWIZ010000066.1 GCA_913041805.1 uncultured Prochlorococcus sp. | reverse complement strand
TCTCCAGCGTGCGGCCCATAGGAATTGGATCGAATCGGGGGAAGAAGCTGGACACGCGACCGAAAAGTTCTCTTGGTAAGAGTCAAGGCCGCTGTGGATTCAATCCTTGATGGAAAAACCTTGGCGGATACCTCGGCAGGTTTTATAGAGGTTTACCTAATCCAATTAGAACTAAGTAAAACTTGCTACCTACTGTCTTTGGTCGGGCGCCTGCCCGTTGGCTTTCGCCAGTGAGAAAATTTTACAACAAGAAGCTCATCCCTCTTGCTGAATGTCTTGCAAGGTGGTGATATCAACCTCTACTGAAGGTCCCATTGTTGATGAGATATACAAGCTTTTCCAATATCGGCCTTTGGCTCCACTAGGTTTATTCCTGTCAATAGTTTCTTGGAGTGTTTTGAGATTCTCGAGGAGAGCTTCTGCAGAAAAGCTTGCTTTTCCAAAACGCACATGAACGATGCCTGCACGATCCGCTCGGAATTCTAGTTTTCCTGCTTTGAATTCTTTTATTGCATTTGAAAGATCAGTTGTTACTGTCCCTGCTTTTGGATTGGGCATGAGCCCACGGGGGCCTAGAACTCTTCCAAGCTTGGCAACTTTAGGCATCATTTCAGGAGTGGCAATGAGCAAGTCAAAGTTCATTTCTCCTTTGTTGATCTCTTCAACTAAATCGTCTTCACCAGCCAATTCGGCGCCTGCAGATTTGGCCTCTGCAACTTTCTCTCCACGCGCTATAACCGCAATTCGAACTGTTTGCCCTGTTCCTTGAGGCAGTGCAACTGTTGTTCTCAACTGTTGATCTGTATATTTTGGATCTATTCCTAAACGGGCATGAGCTTCAATTGTTTCGTCGAACTTAGCGTTGGCATTTTGTTTGACGAGTTGGATTGCTTCTAAAGCTTCATAGGTTCGATCCTCTACTGTCGAGGCGAGATTGATGAATCGTTTTGAAATTTTTGGCATAGTTTTTTGGGGTACATGCGACAAATTTGTCTCCCCCTGTAATGGGAACAGTTACGTTGAAAGTAACCTGAAGCAGGGCTTAATCGTTGACGGAAACGCCCATATTGCGGGCGGTACCTTCAATGACTTTCATAGCAGATTCAATGCTAGAGCAATTGAGATCAGGAAGTTTGGTCTTCGCGATTTCCTCAAGTTGAGCACGACTAATCGAACCTGCTTTTCCTTTGGCGGATTCACCTGAACCTTTGGGAATTCCGGCTGCTTTGGTTATCAGTACTGATGCAGGTGGAGTCTTTGTGATGAAGGTGAAGCTTCTATCTTCAAAGACAGAAATTTCTACAGGGATAACAAAACCAGCTTTGTCCTGTGTCCTGGCATTGTATTCCTTGCAGAACGCCATGATATTTACTCCGTGTTGACCTAGAGCAGGGCCAACAGGAGGGGCGGGATTTGCTTTGCCGGCCTGGAGGGCCAACTTGATCACAGCTACTACTTTCTTGGCCATCGGCGAGTGGAATTGGAAGACTGTGGATTACCTGGCTTCATAGTGTTGTCAGGTGTGTGGAGGTTGCAAACCTACCTCTACGGCCGCCCTCCACAGGGAGACGACCGCAACTAATTTAGTTTTGTTTGCTTATTTGGGAAAACTCAAGCTCTACAGGAGTCTCCCTACCAAAGATGGAAAGGAGTGCTTTTAACTTGCTGCGTTCTCCAGACACTTCGATTACTTCTCCTTGGAAGTCTTTAAAAGGTCCTGCGGTGACAATAATTTGATCACCTTCGGATAGATCTAGTTTGACAACTGTTTTCTTCTCCGCTGCACGTTTAAAGATCCTATCTACTTCTTGTCTGCTGAGTGGTCTTGGTTTTATGTGACCTCTTGACTTTCCAGTAGCTCGACGATCTTCAGCTCCAACAAAATTGATAACATTTGGGGTGCTTCTGACTGCCATCATTGTGTCCTCATCAAGGACCATGCGCACTAGAACATAGCCAGGAAAAACTTTTTCTTCAGTTGATTGACGGCTACCATCTTTTTTTAACTTCACAGCAGGAGTTTGTGGAATTTCAATTTCCAGAATTCTGTTACTCACTCCTAGTGTGACTGCTCGTTGCTCGAGTGTTGCTTTTACTTTTTTCTCACAACTTGATGCAACTTGTACTGCATACCATCGGGCAATAGTTGTTTTGGCTATTGATTTATTGGTAAGGGTGTTCTCCTCTCCATCATTTGGAGCAGGTAGATCCAGCACCTCTGTTGATTCTTGGGGTGTGGGATCGAACTCAGACACTGGTTAATAAGGGTGTGAAGTTTTTAAAGAAAGTTCAGTTGAACTTTATTAAGTCAACGGAAAATTTGTGATGAAGCCCATCCGTAAAAGCGACTTACAGCAGCAATGGATGCAGCGGATAGAGTAACCATAAGGATGACAGCAATTGACTCGCTTAAAAGTTGTTGACGACTTGGCCAAACAACTAGTCTCAACTCGTCAAAAGTTGAACTAAGAAAACCATTTTTCCTTATGGGCTCGACCTCGTCGGATGTTTGTGTTGGTTCTGAGGTCTCTGGAGGATTGGGGCTTGTCACGAAAAAAGCCTAGGTCTGAAGCCCGTGCAGAATTAAATGCACTAGGGGATAAAGTCACAGATTACCGGATACTTGTTAGTTTTCTGCAAAAAAGATGAGTGATTCGGACTCTTCATTCGAAGGTGTAACGCGAATAGCCTTAACGTCTTTGAACTCTTCTTCTAATAATTGAGTGGCAAGAGGGTTTTCGAGCTGTCTTCGTAATACTCGCCTTAATGGTCTCGCTCCATATTCAGGTTCATATCCTTGTAATGCCAATTTTTCAACTGTTGATTGATCTACACGTAATTCAAGTCCTTGCTCAGCGAGAAGGTTTATGAGGTCATTCAAATAAAGCCGAATAATTTGTTGAAGATCTTCAGTCTTGAGTGGGCGAAATCTAATTACTTCATCAATGCGATTTAAAAACTCTGGACGAAATTTTTGACTTAATGCTTGATCAATTTGTTGAGTGAGTTTTTGCTCAAGAGCTTCTAATTCGCTTCCTTCTGTTTTGGAGAGCTTTGCTTTATCTAAAATTGCTCTGCTGGCGAGGTTGCTTGTCATTACTATCACCGTATGCCTGAAATCCACTGTCCGACCTTGTGAATCAGTAAGACGGCCATCATCTAACACTTGAAGAAGTAAGTTGAATACATCTGGATGAGCCTTTTCGATTTCGTCCAATAACAAAACTGCATAAGGTCGGCTCCTTACCGCTTCAGTTAGTTGGCCACCTTCTTCGTATCCCACATATCCAGGTGGTGCACCTAGCAATCTAGCGACTGCATTCCTTTCCATGAACTCACTCATATCTAGTCGCACAAGTGCCTCTTCTTCGTCGAAAAGGGATGCTGCAAGAGCTTTTGCAAGTTCAGTTTTGCCTACACCTGTTGGCCCTAGGAAAAGGAATGAACCAACGGGGCGGCGAGGGTCCTTCATCCCTGCGCGAGCTCTTCGAATAGCAGCTGACACAGCTTGCACCGCTGTGATTTGACCAATTACTCTTTGCCCTAATTCAAGCTCAAGGTTTAAAAGCTTTTGTCTCTCACCAGCGAGAACTTTTTGTATAGGTATGCCTGTCCACCTTGCTACAACATCAGCTACATCTTCTGCTTCAACTTGATCACGAAGTAGGGAGTTCCCTGAGGATTTTGTCTTAGAAAGCCAATCTTCAAGATCTGTCCGACGTTGTTCTAAGCGATGTAATTGGTCATATTGCAGTCGAGCAGCTTCTTCAAGGTCTCCAATGAGCTCTGCTTCAGTAATGTCATTAGTCAATACCTCTATTTTATGGTGTATATCTTTCAACTCTTCATTCTTTGAACGTTCAGCTTGCCAATGATCTTTGAGCGCTTCGAGATCTTGGATGACGTTTTGTTTTTTCAATAGAAGATGTTCTTTTTCAGATGAATTTTCTGAAGCAATTAATTCAAGCTCAAGGCTTTTTAGTTGGGATTCTGTTTCTTCAATAATTTTGGGTTTAGAAGTGACTTCTATCTTTAGTTGGGCAGATGCTTCATCTATTAGATCAATTGCCTTATCTGGAAGACATCGATCGCTGATGTAGCGATCTGCTAAACGATTAGCAGTTTTTATTGCTTCATCTGTGATCTTGACTCCATGGTGAAGCTCATACCTTTCTTTAAGACCTCGAAGGATTTCTATACTTAGTTCAAGATTTGGTTCTTTGATTAGAACTTGTTGAAAACGTCTATTTAGAGCAGGGTCTTTTTCAACAGTTCTTCGATAGTTCTCAGGGGTTGTTGCACCAATGCATCGCACATCACCTCTAGCTAGAAATGGTTTAAGCAAGTTGCCAGCATCAGCGTTGGAACGATCTGTACTGACAACAGTGTGCAATTCATCAATAAAAAGAACAACTCCAGCATCAGGATCACTTGCTTCAGAGAGAACAGAACGGAATCTTTCTTCAAACTGACCTCGGAATTTTGCACCAGCAATTAATGCACCTAGATCAAGTGCTATCAGCCTTAATCCTTTTAATGAGTCAGGAACATCATTGTCAACGATCCGCTGCGCCAATAACTCTGCAATAGCAGTTTTTCCAACACCTGGCGCTCCAATTAATACAGGATTATTTTTACCTTTGCGGGAGAGAACTTTGATAAGGCTAAGTATCTCGGAATTTCGTCCAATGACAGGATCTAATTCCCCTACCTGAGCAGCTGAGGTTAGATCTCTTCCATAAGATTCAA
>CAJWIZ010000065.1 GCA_913041805.1 uncultured Prochlorococcus sp. | reverse complement strand
GCATCATTACAGATTGACCTCAGTAAATGGAAGGGGGCTCGAACTCGAGAAGTTCTTTGGGGTTGTGAATATCCTGTTGCCGATGAAAAATGGTTTGTTTACTTACCGTCTTTTGGCTTTAGCTGGTGGTTAATCGGTGAAGTGGAAGATACTGATGTTCCCTCGGTTGATTAAGGAGAATATTTATATTCGGTGTGCTTAGCATTCAAGATTTAGTTCGGTCGCCACAATTCCTTTAGCATTGAAAAGATTTTCGATGATAGGTATTAATCGCTTCGCTTCTACTAAATCAACCATGGCTAGTCGGTGTCGACGAGCGAGGACATCTGTGGCTGTAAGTGCATGTTCATTTTTAATTGCGTGTTTGATTTCAGCTAGGCATAGAGGAATTTCTTGACTTAAAGGAATTCGTTCTTCTGGCAGGCTATTTGCAATAATGGGAAGTGCCTCAAGCCCATAGTTTGATTGAAGATGATTCAATTGTTTAGTCTGAATTTGAGATTGTGGTAGATGTTCTTTTAGTTCTTGTTGCTGTTTTATCAGTAGGGTTGGCAGTTGCATAAGATCTCTGCTGGAGCCAATAATTGGAAATTGCCTAGGAGCTGGTAGTGGTTTCTCTAAAACAAGTTCTACTGCTTTTAAAGTGTCAAGTGCTATTTGTCTACAAGTGGTCCACTTCCCTCCCATAGCACTAATTAGCCCACAGGGCAGTGTTTCAACTTCATGCTCTCTTACTACACGGCTACTGGATATTTCTTCTTCAGAAGATTTTAGCAGAGGTCTCCCACCTGCCCATTCACTACTGATGCTTGGGGCCTGAATAGCTGGGAACCAACGTTTCACATAACTAATCAAATAATCTTTTTCTCCTAGAGATGGACTATTGGCCGCTTGGATAGTACAAGGTGTATCGGTTGTTCCAACTTGAGTTCTCCCATAGAAGGGCAGAATAAATAACACCCTCCCATCATCTGTAGAAGGCAATATTAAACCCATTCCATCTGGACATAGGTTCTCTTTTAAAACTAGATGAACACCTCTACTTATGAGGATACGTGTATTGACATTGGGATCAGCTAATTGGCGAATGTTATCAACATTAATGCCAGTTGCATTTACTATTGCTTTGGCTCCCCACCTCTCTTGTCTCCCAAGGAAGTCTTGGCTGATTGCACCAGATAATTTTCCATCTTTTCGATGCTCAAGTCTTAAAACTTTGCAGCGTGTGCGTAACAAGGTTCCTGCTTTCTCGGCAGTAAGAGCTAGTAATAAATTCAAACGAGAGTCGTTAAATTGGCCATCGCTATAGGCCACACCACCGTTTAAATCATCTCTTAAACAAGGTAAGGCTTGTCTAAGTTGATATTTTGAAAGGAGTCGACTACTTCCGATACTTTTCCTCCCAGATAGGGCATCGTATGCACCTAGCCCTGTTCTGTAATACCATTTCCCAAAACAATTTTCTGTGGGAAGTGCTAATTCGAGACGATGGGCGAGGAATGGCACCTGCTCTAGCCAATGGCCTCTCTCCAGTAGGGCTTCCCTTACTAATCTGAGCTGGGACAGGTCAAAGGTCTTGAATGCTAGTTCTAGATAACGAACCCCCCCATGCAGAAGTTTTGTGCTTCGAGAGCTAGTACCACTCCCAATGTCTCCTGCCTCTAGAAGAGCGACTTTGAGACCACGTTTGGAAGCTTCGTATGCTATGCAAGTGCCACTAGCCCCTGCGCCTATCACAAGTAAGTCAACTTCATTACTATTATTCATGCCATTTCAGACTTCTTTTTACAGCTTCATCCCAGTTCGATCGCCATTTTTGACGTGCTAGCAAATCTAGTGTAGGAGTAAAAATTTCTGCACCAATTCTTCTTTGTGATACTAGATCTTTCAGGTCATTAATAATTCCTGCTTGCACACCAGCTAGTAAAGCAATACCTCTTGCCGTGCTTTCAAGATTTACTGGCCGCCTTACCTGTAGTCCTGTGCTATTTGCTTGTGCTTGGAGTAGTGAATTTGAGGCCGCTGCTCCTCCATCAACTGCTAATTCTCCTAATTCATGACCTATTGATGTCTCTGCTAGTTCAACCAATGTTGCGACAGAAAGTGCAATGCCCTCCAGAGCTGCCTTGGCTATATGTCCCTTGCGAGTGTCTCGTGTAAGTCCAATTATTAAGCCTCTTGCAGATGGGTCCCAATGGGGAGTCCCCCACCCTGTGAAGGCCGGTACGAAAATAACTCCACCAGAATCTTCTTCTTCCTCTGCAATGACATTTACTTGATCTGCTTTATCAATGATTTGCAGCCCATCTCTTAACCATTGCACGACCGTCCCAGCATTAAAAAGGCTCCCTTCTAGGCAGTATGTAGGTGTGCCTTTGGCATCAGTCCATCCGAGAGTGCTCAGTAGCCCGTCACTGGACCGGTGAATGTCATTTCCTGTATTCACAACTAGAAATGCTCCGGTGCCATAAGTGCATTTTGCCTCGCCCTTCTCAAGGCATAGTTGACCAAGAGTGGCTGCCTGTTGATCTCCAAGTAAGGCCTGTACCGGTACGCCCTGAAAGGGTAGTCCTGTTTGAATGTTGCCAAAGTTGCCTCTACAAGGAACTAATTCTGGGAGACATTCCTTGCGCAATCCAATTACGTCACAGAAAGGTTCAACCCATTCACGTGTTTCTAGATCCATGAGCAGTGTCCTGCTGGCATTGCTCATGTCGGAATAATGACATTTCCCTGCTGTTAGATGCCATAGGAGCCAGCTCTCAACGGTGCCAAAGCAGAGATCATTCTGGGAAAGTGCTTCAGCGGCTTCAGGGCAATGCATTAACAGCCATTGAATCTTGCTAGCGCTGAAGTATGGATCTAGAAGCAGTCCAGTTCGATGTGTCCACTCTTGCTCAAGTCCATCACTTTTCCATTGAGAGCAGATTTTTGTAGTGCGCCCGTCTTGCCAAACCAACGCAGGTCCGCAAGGTTTGCTATTGCTTCTTCGCCAGAGAATTGTTGTTTCACGCTGGTTCGTAATTCCACAGGTAACGACAGCCTTGAGTTGTTCTGGAGTTAGTTGTTTTTCAAGGCCTGTCATGGCCTGTCTTTGGCTGTCCCAGATGCTTATTGGATTTTGTTGTACCCAGCCATCTTCGGGATATTCAATTGTGAGTGGAGCACTACAGCTCGCAATTAATTGACCTTCGGAATTAAAAACAGCTGCTCGTGAGCTGCTAGTACCCTGATCAAGAGCTAAAAGTAGTGGCTGATGAGCCATGGTGTTTGCCTTTACCTATTCCTAGCGATGAGTTCGTCTAATGCAAACTAAAAAGCATCATAAGAATTTGTGTAATTCGTCTCCAACCTGGGTTGAAAGTGCAATTGTTTATCAGATCTTCCCTGATCGTTTTCGGCGAAGTGGTCGTGTGGGCATTGATCAAAATTGGACCCTGCAACGTTGGGGGACTGATCCTTCTCCTTATGGTTTCTTTGGAGGAGATTTATATGGAGTAATAGATGCGCTAGATCATTTTGAGAAAATGGGAGTTAATTGTATCTATCTAAATCCAGTTTTTTGTTCAGCAGCGAATCATCGTTACCACACTTTTGACTATTTTCAGGTTGACCCTCTTTTGGGGGGGAATTCTGCTTTAGAGGATTTAATTTCTGCTTTGCATTCCAGAGGTATGAAAATAGTTCTGGATGGGGTTTTTAATCATTGCAGCAGAGGTTTTTGGGCTTTTCATAATCTATTAGAGAATGGAGAATGTTCTCCATATCGAGACTGGTTTTGCATTCATAATTTTCCACTTTTTCCATATTCAAACTCTTCTAAGAACTGTGGATATAGTTGTTGGTGGAATAACCCTGCTTTGCCAAAATTTAATCATAAACATCCTCCTGTTCGTGAATACTTGCTTTCAGTTGCTGTTCATTGGATTGAGCGTGGAATAGACGGGTGGCGTTTGGATGTCCCTGATGAAGTGCCTCAAGATTTTTGGATTGAGTTTCGAAAGAAGGTTAAGGAAGTTAATTCTGATGCTTGGATAATTGGCGAGATTTGGGGGGATGCAAGGCAGTGGTTAAAGGGTGATCAATTTGATGGAATAATGAATTATCGTGTGGGCTGGAGTAGTGTTTGTTGGGCAGCAGGAAACAAGCTTCGCAAAAGTTATAAAAATCCTTCATACCCATTGAAAGAGCTTGGTGGTAATGATTTTATTGATATCCTCGAGACTACATATGGCTGGTACTCCCGAGAGGTAAATAAGAGCCAGTTAAACTTACTTGATAGTCATGATGTCCCAAGAGCTTTAAATACGCTTAAAGGAGATATCTCTGCATTGAAGATAGCTCTCACTTTGCTCTTTCTTCAACCAGGAGCACCGTGTATTTTTTACGGTACGGAGGTTGGGATGTCTGGAGGAGAAGAACCTTCTTGTAGAGAATGCTTCCCTTGGGGAGAACCTTGGGATCAAGATTTAATGACTTTTTTATGGTCTTTGGCTGCTTTGAGGCAGAAGCTTCCTGAGCTTTCTAATGAAGTACTGAACTGGACAACTATTGGGAAGGATGGTCTGTACGGTTCTTTGCCCCTACAAGATGATTTGGCTTCTAAAACTTTAAATAGAATCGTCATTTTTATAAACCGTAGTCGTAGCTTGTCCATGACAATTGAGATGCCTTCAAGTGATTATTTGTTTTTACTGGGAGAGCTCGACTCTCGAAAAAATATTTTAGCGCCACAGTCAATTGTTTTATATAAGCATTAAGCGAGATAGGTTGCAAAAATCCAAATAGGACCGATTCTTAAAACCTGTTCTGGCAAGGTT
>CAJWIZ010000064.1 GCA_913041805.1 uncultured Prochlorococcus sp. | reverse complement strand
CGAGACACCTGTTGCTGTGGCCTGTAATGAAGCTGTTGAACTTGCTCATCGTTATAGCGATGAGCAAGGGCGTCGAATGATTAATGGTGTTTTGAGAAGGTTGCAAGATTCATGTAATTCCTCTACAAGCTAATGGTTTACGACGAATTCAAGCGCACAAATATTCAATCGTCGGATGAGAGCAATTCTGATGAGGTAGTTCAAAGCGAAGATGATTCTTTGCAATGGGCTAAAGAAGCATTTGCAAAGTTAAAGCAACAGCAAGAAGATAAAAATGTTCTTCAGGCTAATTTTGAAACTAATAATAATTTAAATGAGGAAATATTTTCGTTAAACAATTCTCATATTGCAGATAATTCAAAAAATCTTGATTCTTCACTTGAGTTAATTAACTCATCTCTTTCTAAATCAACACAAGATAGTAAATCAGATATAAATGATTTTGATGATGCTTTTATATGGTCGACAGAGGTTCTTGCTGCTCAAGGACGCAAATCAGATGAAATTTCAGTAGAAGAACTTGACTGGTTAGGCCGATTAAGAAAAGGTCTTGAGAAATCACGTCAAAAATTTGTTACTGGCTTATTGGAAAAATTAGGTGATGATCCACTTACACCAGAAGTAGTTGATGACTTGGAAACTTTGCTCTTAAGAGCTGATGCAGGAGTTACAGCAACTGATCAAATATTGGATGCACTTCGTCGTCGTTTAAATGAGGAGGTTGTAGATGCAGCTGAAGGACTTCGTTTTTTAAAAGAAAAGCTTTGCGATCTACTTGATGCTCCAATTAAATCGACAGGTAATGATTTGTTGGTGCCGGAAAAAGGCATTTTAAATATCTGGTTATTAGTTGGAGTTAATGGTGTAGGTAAAACAACTACGCTTGGAAAATTGGCAAATATTGCTAGAAGAAGTGGTTATTCGGCCTTGATTGCTGCTGCTGATACTTTTCGAGCTGCTGCTGTTGATCAAGTGAAAATTTGGGGGGAGCGAAGTGGAATTCAAGTTGTTTCGAATTCCACGACCAATGCAGATCCAGCAGCAGTTGTATTTGATGCGATTGGGGCTGCTAAAGCAAAAAATGTTGATTTGTTATTAGTCGACACTGCTGGCCGTTTGCAGACAAAGCATAATTTGATGGAAGAATTAGAAAAAGTCAGACGTATTATTTCAAGACTTGCGCCTAATGCTCGAGTTGAATCTTTATTAGTTCTCGACTCTAGTCAAGGTCAAAATGGTCTTCGGCAAGCTATGGCATTTTCGAAATCAGCTGATTTAACTGGTGTAGTTATTACTAAACTTGATGGTACTTCTCGTGGTGGTGTTGCATTAGCTGTAGCTTCAGAGGCAAATTTGCCTATTAGATTTATTGGTGCTGGAGAGGGAATTAGAGATCTGAGACCTTTTAAAAGCTTTGAATTTGTTGAGGCTCTTTTATCAAAACGGTGATTTTTTTAAGCTTTATTTTGAAGTCTTTGCTACGTTTTTAGACCTGCATTGGTGATGTAGTGAGTACTAAACCACCAAGGCCTCAATCAGCCGCATCTTTTCAAAGTAATCAGCAATCACATTCTGCCTCTGAATCTCTAAGAGAATTGCTTGATAGCTTATCTATTGAGCAAAAATCCAATCAAGAATTGTTGGCTTCATTGGGCTTTGCTCTCAGAAGCTTTACGAATTTGCATCGATTTCTTGAATTGGTTCCACTTGTTGCATCTCGTTTGGTTGGGGTTGGTGGATCTTTATTAGTTCCTTTTCAGCCAGATGGCCGTCTTTGGAGAGAACAACTTCAAGCGTTGCCATTTGATCAGAATCAAGAGCTCTTAAGACAGATTGCTTCCTTGGAGGCAGGTTTGACTATTGGTTTTGGTGCAGATCATTCTCAGTTAATTGGTATGGACCGTTTGGTTCAACGCCATATGTCGAAAGCAAGTATTTTCACTACATCGATTGTGGCTAGAGGACAGCAAAGGGGACGTTTATATGTCTTTGATCAAGATGGTGTTTTTTCATTCAGTGAAGTACATCGCAGTCATTTGCAATTAGTAGCTGACCTCACAGGTGTAGCGATTGAAAATGATCAAATTATGCAAGAAGTTCGTCGTCATGAGAGGGTTGATAGACAATTAAGTATTGGTGCTGAAATACAAGCACAATTGTTACCAGATAGTTGTCCAGTAATTGAAGGTATTGAGCTTGCTGCAAGATGTAGACCTGCTTTTCAGGTGGGAGGAGATTATTACGATTTCATGCCTACACGACCAGAACTAGTTGGTAAAAGTAGGGAAAAAGGTCGATGGGCGCTTGTGATAGGTGATGTTATGGGTAAAGGAGTGCCAGCTGGGTTGTTGATGACAATGTTGCGAGGGATGTTGAGAGCAGAAGTATTAAGTGGTTTGCCACCTGATCGAATTCTTCATGATCTAAATCAGTTAGCACAAGTTGATTTAGAGCATTCACATCGCTTTGTCACTCTTTTTTATTCAGATTTTGATCCGCGTTCAAGAAGATTGCGCTATGCCAATGCAGCTCATAATCCTCCTTTGTTGTGGAGAGCTGAGCAAAGAAGTGTGTCTAGATTAGATGCTCCTGGATTGTTGATTGGACTTCAATTTGATGCGAATTATGGTTGTGGTTCAATTATTCTTCAACCTGGTGATGTTCTGTTGTATTACACAGATGGAGTGACTGAGGCTCCAGGGATCGCGGGAGATCGTTTTGATGAGGTGCGCTTAATTAAGACTCTTGAAGAATCTTGTAGTAGTGGTTTAGGTGCTCAGGAAATTCTGGACAAGCTGTTTTTCAGGTTAGATCGTTTTGTTGGAATTGATCATCAGTTGGAAGATGATGCCTCTATGGTTCTTTTAAAGGTTGATGAAGACCTTATGCTTCCTGTTCTGAAATAATTAATTGACTGACAAGGACCACTCAAACTGCTTTATTAGATAAACAGTTGCTAAAGGTTGATTTGGCTAATACTTGGAGCGATAGGTTCGAGAGTGGTTTGAATCCTTTTGTTCAGCGATTCAATGCTTCTATAAGTTTTGATATAAAACTTTTGCAGGAAGACCTTGATGGATCCATAGCTCATGCTCTGATGTTAGGAGAATGTGGAGTGATTACTAATGAAGAAGCTCGTCAGATTGTAGAAGGTCTCGAAAAGATTAGATTAGAGGCTAAAGTTGGCAACTTTAAAACGTCTGTTGATGATGAGGACGTACATTTTGCTGTTGAAAGACGGTTAATAGATCTTCTTGGCCCTATTGGGAAAAAATTACATACCGGTCGTAGTCGAAATGATCAAGTTGGTACTGATTTACGACTTTGGTTGAGAAAACGTATAGATGAGATAGATCAACAATTAAAGCGTTTTCAAAAGGCCTTGTTAGTTCATGCAGATAATAATTTATATACTCTTATTCCAGGTTATACGCATCTTCAACGTGCACAACCACTTTCTCTTGCTCATCATTTACTTGCTTATATAGAGATGGCACAAAGAGATAGAGAACGTTTACAAGATGTGCGAAAAAGAGTCAATATTTCACCATTAGGTTCTGCCGCTTTGGCTGGAACTTCTATTCCAATCGACAGAATGAAGACTGCAAAAGCTTTAGGCTTTCCAGCAATTTATGCTAACAGTTTAGATGGAGTTAGTGATCGAGATTTTTCGGTTGAATTTACTTCAGCAATTTCATTGGTGATGATTCATTTAAGTCGTTTATCAGAAGAAATTATTTTGTGGGCTTCTGATGAGTTTTCTTTTATTCGCTTAACTGATAGATGTGCAACTGGTAGTAGTTTAATGCCACAGAAAAAAAATCCTGATATACCTGAATTAGTGCGTGGAAAATGTGGTCGTGTTTTTGGTAATCTTCAATGTTTATTGACAATGATTAAGGGACTTCCTCTTTCATACAATAAAGATTTTCAAGAAGATAAAGAAGCAATTTTCGATACAGTTTCAACTGTACAAAGTTCTTTGGAGGCAATGTCAATACTCCTTGAAGAAGGTTTAGAATTTTGCCAGGAAAAATTAGCTATTGCAGTTGCTACAGATTTTTCTAATGCAACTGATGTTGCTGATTATCTAGTAGGTAAAGGCATACCTTTTAGACAGGCTTATCAAATAGTTGGTCGGGTTGTTAAGGATTGTCTAGCAAAAGGAATTTTATTGAAAGACCTCAGTATCGATCAATGGCGAGAAATTAATTCAGTTATTGAAGCAGATATATATGAAAAGCTAGCTCCAAAGCAAGTTGTAGCCTCTCGGATTAGCCAAGGAGGTACAGGTTTTGTGCGAGTTGAAGAACAATTGACTTCTTGGCGAACTCAACTTGATTCTTAAAAGAGTGCTTTTAAGCCTCTGGCGGGTTTACCCTACTGATCCAGAGGTGAAATGATTCTTCGTTGAGTTATAAACTCTGGTTGTTATTTCTGGTCCAATTTAGGTCCATTTAATTTTCGGTCCAAAAGTCAAGTGAGTATTTTTGTTGGCAATTTGCCCTTCCGCGCTGAGCAGGAAGACGTCGTTCAGTTGTTTGCTCCTTTTGGAGAGGTTGCAAACTGTTCTCTCCCCTTAGAACGCGATACAGGTCGAAAAAGGGGTTTTGCATTTGTTGAGATGGCTGATGAGGCAGCTGAATCGGCTGCTATCGAAGCTCTGCAAGGCTCTGAAATGATGGGCCGTCCTTTAAGGATTAATAAAGCTGAGCCACGTGGCAGTGCTCCTCGTAGGGGCGGCTACGGCGGTGGCGGTTACGGCGGTGGCTACGGCGGTGGCAGTTACGGCGGTGGCGGTCAAGGCGGCTACGGCGGTGGCGGTCAAGGCGGCTACGGCGGTGGCGGTCAAGGCGGCTACGGCG
>CAJWIZ010000063.1 GCA_913041805.1 uncultured Prochlorococcus sp. | reverse complement strand
ACCTTCAAGTCCACCTCTCTGCCGTACATAGTTGTCTAAGAGCTTCAACCCTTCTAGATGACTTTCTTGATCAGATAAATCCCTACTAACTAAATCAAGAATTCGATATGGGATTAAATGCTCCAATTCCTTCTCTAAGTTTTGTCGCAGATCTTGAAGCTTCCCCATCCTCTGGAGCAACTGAATTCCCTCTTGCAGAAGCAATGACGCTGATTGATAGTGCCTCTGATCTTGTTCCTGTTGAGAAGCAGCTTGGCAAGACAATGCTGCAACCAAAGTAAGGTCTGCTTCTCTTCCACTCCCTAGAGCAGGTGTCTGAGGGGGCTGCAAAGCTTTTTTGGCGAGATTAAAAGCTTCAAGGCAAGAATCAGCTTCCCAAAGCAGAATCAGACCTGCGACCTCTCGATTAGAAGATAATTCAAGTCCTGAAGCTCCTCCTAATAAAGCAGCCTCATAATCCTGACGAAGAGTCTCATCAGTAAGCAAATCAGCTGACAATCTTAAGAGCTCCGCTCTCTGTAGCAACACTTCATGAGTGAAGCCTTGCTCAGGGGCTCTATCCAAGCGCAACTGAAAGGCTCGAAGCACTGCCTCAGCTTGAGCAGAGGGACTCACTCCTAATAAGCGGAAATGATCAATTGGCAATTCCACTCGCTGCTAAGCATTTGGCATAAAACTCTAGGCATCAGAAGGGGTTTTGCCCATTTTTCATCCTCAGGCCCTTACAGTCGTAAAGATAATGATGGAAATTTGGCATGAGCCAAGTAAAAGAAACGACCTCAAACCCCAAAATCAATCAGCCTTTTGGAACGGAAGCTCATGCAGAACGCTTGAGCAACCTTGTTCATATGGAATCTGCAAAGTTAGATCGCGAGACAGGCTTGAAACTATTCAGAGACATGAATCTTGGAAGAAGATTTGAAGACAAATGCGCAGAGATGTACTACCGAGGGAAAATGTTTGGCTTCGTCCATCTCTATAACGGGCAAGAAGCGGTTAGTTCTGGAGTAATCGGTGCAATGAAAAAGAAACATGATTGGTTTTGTAGTACTTACCGAGATCATGTTCACGCTTTAAGTGCAGGTGTACCTGCGAGAGAGGTTATGAGTGAACTCTTTGGCAAAGAAACAGGTTGCAGCAAAGGTAGAGGGGGTTCAATGCATCTTTTTTCAAAAGAGCACCATCTTCTAGGTGGTTATGCATTTATTGGTGAAGGGATTCCAGTTGCTCTTGGTGCAGCTTTCAGCAGCAGATATAAACGAGACGCTCTCGGGCAGCAAGATAGCGATTCCGTAACTGCTGCCTTTTTTGGGGATGGGACTTGCAATAACGGACAATTTTTCGAGTGTTTAAACATGGCACAACTTTGGAAATTGCCAATCATTTTTGTCGTTGAAAACAATAAATGGGCAATTGGAATGGCTCATGATCGAGCAACCAGTGACCCTGAGATATGGAGAAAAGCTGATGCATTTGGAATGAAAGGAGAAGAAGTTAATGGTATGGATGTGTTAGCCGTTAGAGGCGCTGCAGAACGTGCAATTGAAAGAGCCAGGAATGGTGAAGGCCCAACTCTTTTAGAATGCCTAACTTATCGATTCCGAGGACACTCACTTGCAGATCCTGATGAACTGCGAGCAGAAGCTGAAAAAAATTTTTGGGCTCTAAAGGATCCTATAAAGAAACTAGAAAAAGACCTTAAAAAGAATTCTTTAGTTAAAGATGAAGAACTTAGATCTATAGAAAAAGAAATCGATTTAGAAGTACAAGACTCAGTTGAATTCGCAATTAATTCTCCTGAACCAAAAGCAAATGAGTTAACTAAATATATTTGGGCCGAACAATAATAAAAGATTCAACACTTAAATTTAGTGCACATTTATTTATATTCCACTTGGGAGTTTTCTAGTCAAGTTCCTTAACTTTCTTAATGCCTTTAATTCAACTTGTCTAACCCTTTCTCTTGAAACTTCTAAAAGTCTCCCTATCTCTGCAAGCGTATGTCTTTCATTACCTTCCAAACCAAAACGAAGTCTCAAAACATGCTGCTCTTGTTCGCTCAAATGGCTCAACCAACGCCCTAATTGTTCTTGATGAATACGTTGCTCAACCTTATCTAAAGGTTCCTCAAGAGAAGAGTCAGCAATAAGATCGCCTAAAAAGCTGCGCCCTTCGTCACCATTCACTGGGGCATCAAGGCTACTAGTTGTTAAAGCCTGCCTCAAAAGAGAGTCAAGTTCTTCGAGTGGTATTTCCATTTCTTCTGCAATCTCTGCTCGACTAGGCATTGCCCCTAATTTATGAGCCAAATCAAGACTCACCTTTCGAATTGTGGTAAGGCGCTCACTTAAATGAACTGGCAAGCGAATTGTCCTTGACTGGCATGCAATCGCACGGGTCATGCTTTGACGAATCCACCAAAAAGCATATGTAGAAAATTTGTAACCACGTGTTGGATCAAACTTCTCCACAGCTCTTTCCAAGCCAAGAGAACCTTCCTGAACTAAATCTAATAGCTCTAAACCTTTGCCTTGATATTTTTTGGCAACACTAACGACAAGTCGAAGGTTTGCCTTCATCATTCTTTCTTTGGCTCGTCGACCTATGCGGATCAAACGACGTTCACGAGAAGTAAATTCCTTTTGCTCGTTGTTAAGCAAACAATCTTCAGTGAGATGCATCATTGCCTGCACCTGATTCCCTAGTTCAATCTCCTCAGCTGGAGTCAATAAAGGAATTCTTCCAATAGTGGAGAGGTACCAACTGATTGGATCAGTGTTTCGACGTTTTTGTGAGTCAGCTGTTTTCTGAGCTGATGAAACCATTTTCTAAATCCCCATCTCGTTGTGCGACTTTCGTACGAATATTCAAAAACTGCTCAAGGTTTCAAGAACCCTTCAGATTCTTGTGTCTAAAACTACACATTTGGCATGAAATGAATGCCATATGCGAAAAATCATTGAATTAATGATCAAAATCTCTCGACTGAATATTTCTGACAAGTCTTGCCAAAGATTCACCAATTGAGCTTGAGGAACTGCCGTTCTTAGTCCTACGAGCTGCTTCAGCATGCACAAATGCAGAAGCAGCAAGATAGACAGATGAGATCCCCTCCTCAGATGCAATTGATAGAGCACCTACACCTGACACAAAGCCAGCCAATAAATCTCCCAACCCAGCTCTTGCAACCCATGGGACAGTATCTACTAACTGCCAAGTCTTGCCATTTGGCTCAGCAATAACACTATGCGCTCCTTTCAATAAAATCACTGCTCCACTGATTTGTGCAGCTTCAACCGCTTTATCTAAAAGCGATGATTTTTGAATATCAGGGAACAATCGAGAAAATTCAGCATGATGTGGTGTTATCCAAGTCTGGCCACTACGCTTTTGAATCCAATCCCATCTCTCAGCAGAGAGGGACAATTTATTAAGGGCGTCTGCATCTAAAACCAACAAGCCATCGAAATCTTGCAGAAACTCTATTAAATGCAAGAAATTGCCCTCGATTTCTCCTAATCCTGGGCCAATTAGCAATGAATCAATGCGCTCAAGAACTTGATTTTCTAGAAGGCTGATTAGATCAAATACATTACATCCTTTTTTAAAAGAACTCTCCAAAATGACTTCTGGGAAGACTTGCCACAAAGAACTAGCCACAGTACTTGGAACAATGGCTTTCACGCTTCCAACACCACTTGCTATTGCTCCCTTCAAGGCAAGCAATGCTGCTCCGGGATATTTATCACTGCCAGCGACAATTAATGTTCTTCCTCTTTGATATTTTGACGCTGCCAAAGAAACCTTCGGCCATCTAATTTTTTTCAAATCAGCAGATAAAACCCTCAATGGCAATGAACTTGAAAGTTCCTTAAATACAGTCGGCGGAAAACCAAGGTCAATTCGCTGCAAACAACCAACATTTTCGATGCAAGCATCCTGAACAAGTCCTTTCTTAACTAAACCCACAGTCAACGTAAAAGAAGCTACAGCAGCTGCTCCGAACAAAAGATCGCCTGAATCAGAACATATCCCCGAAGGCAAGTCCAGGCTCACCAATCGACCTGGAGCTTCTAATTGTCTGTTCTTAAATAACTTGATGAGCTTTTGAGGCAGAGGACGTGATTGACCCAACCCAAAAAGAGCATCAATCCACAATGCTTTATCAGCAATATCTGGCGATGATTGCAATTGTTTAATTCCAAGGGAATTAGAATGGGAGAGATGATTAATTGTGAGAGGTTTTTTAATAGTTAATGGGCACCAAATCTTGACTGCTACACCAGCAAGGTGAAGCTCTCGAGCTACCACTAATCCATCTCCACCATTGTGGCCTGGACCAACAAGTACAACAACACCATGACCAATCAAAGCAGAATGTTGAAGGAGCCAATCAGCCATCTTCTGCCCTACCTTTTCCATCAAAGCTGCCTCAGGGAAACCACTTGAGAACATTTGATCCTCAAAGGTTGCCATCTCAGCAGCTGTAACCATCACATGATCAGCATCTCTTTGTGGCCAGGGCACGACAATTACGCATATGAATCCACTATGAAGACATCACACAGTTAATGCCTATACCGCCAAAAATCACAACCAGCAAAACAGTGAGAAAGACTCAACCAGCAACAATTGCTGGAGAAAAAGCTCTAAATCATTTAGAAGCAATACCTGGAGACCACCAAATTGCAGTAGGTCTCTCAGGTGGAGTGGACAGCTCTCTAACTGCTGCCCTTTTAGTAGAAGCAGGGTGGGATGTTGAAGGAATCACTTTATGGCTAATGAGTGGAAAAGGGGCATGTTGCTCAGATGGGCTGCTTGATGCCGCTGGAGTATGCAAACAACTTGGAATTCCTCATCACGTTTT
>CAJWIZ010000062.1 GCA_913041805.1 uncultured Prochlorococcus sp. | reverse complement strand
AGTAATTGTTTGCGTGCTATGACTTTCCAACCAGCACTATCAACTAGAACAATTGAATTGAATAAATTTGGTAGTTGATGGTCTTCAACTTGCTCGGCAATACCAATCAATATTTTTAATTGCTTATCTTCTGAATCAATTCTTTTTGCAATGTAATCAAGGATATTATTTTGTTCTTTTACAAGAGAAGAATTTAGGAGTAAGTCCTTTGGAGGATAACCCCACAAAGATAGTTCTGGAGTGAGTAGAAGGTTTGCATCTTCTTTGGAAGATTGTCGAAAGGCTTTTAAAATGATTTCTGCATTGCCCTTGAGGTCACCTACTAAAGGGTTGATTTGAGCCAGAGCAACTTTCATTATTTTGTATTGAGACCGTAGAGATTTTCCTTTAAAACCATTGGCAAGATTGACTCTGGAATTTGTGAAAGATTTGGATTTTCTCTGACCTGTGAACTTGCTGATGGAGGGATTTTTAATGGCAACAAATCTATTCGTCCGCCAAGAGATTCCAAGATACTTAGATGTTTTTTTTGAAGAGGCCATCCTTTTCGGGATGCTATTCCAATACGGGCTTTCTTCATCACAGCCCTTGGATTTGTCCAACTAGGGATCTGACTTACCAGGTCACTCCCTACAACAAAAACCAATTCTTCCCCTGGCCAAATTTTCGTTGCTTTTTCGAGTGTTGTTATTGCTCTTGGACTACTGAGCTCTTGGATAATTTGAAGGTGAGGGTTTGAAATAGAACCTACCAGTTTTTTAAGCAGTGCATGCCGTTTGTCTAGCGTAGCTCCATGGATTTTTAAGGGGTTGTCGCTTGCCCAAGTCACAACCTTTGGAAAGATGTTTAGAAGTCCTTGTAAAAGGGCTTGATGGCCATGAGTTGGAGGATCAGCGCTAGTGCCGAAGAGTGCTATGCCTCCTGGAGGAGCAGTCACGGTAGAAGTGTTTGCATTTCGTTTTTTGTTTGTCCATGCTTTCCGTCCCATTTACTAAGAAACACGCTTACCTCAGGATCTTTATTGGCTAGCCGTTTCAACATTGCTCTTGGTTGAACCCCTCTTTTGAGACTCCCTTTAAGTAGGTATTGTGCCGCCATGCGCCCTGTGATTTTTGTAGTATGCACTGCTAAGGCAGCTTGGGCCAAAGCTATAGGAGCAGTTGAAGCAAGGCTTAGTCCTCCTGTTAATGGTGTGGCAAATATTAGGAGTTGTCGCAACGCTCCTAGTGCTAATTGAATGCCTAAGTGGGCCCCCCCTAAAAGTACGTTGTATATAGACAGATGCTTTATTAATTTTCTTGCAGCATGTCCTTTCATTTGCAAGCCATATAATTTGCTTAATTGCATGACAAGTGCTGTATCACAGGCAAGTGCGCCAGCAAGATCAAGCATTAATAATGGATTTGCTGCAACACCAGAGGCTTTTAATGCAGCAAACCTGCCAATTAACCCTTGGGCTGAGATCTTGCTTCGTTTGAGTCTTCCTTTTTTCAGTTCTTGATAGAAATGATCTGCTTGGCGCAGTGCATTTAGGGCTAAAAGGAGTTCTCCTTGATTAGACAAGAGAGATGATATTTCGTTTAGAAGTGAACTGATTTTTGGAGGTGATTGTTCACGCCTAACTAGACCATTTGATTGGATTTGAACTTTCCTTGGCGCTGCTGCTACTAGTTGAATGTCAAGATTGGAAGCTTGAGAAGGTAATCGGCTTGCAATGCTTTGAGTAACTTCTTTTAATTGATTTTTGTCCCATTGATCGCAGCGATTGAGAGTTAGTAAAACTGGTTTTCCACTATTTAAAAGTATTTCAAGAGCTTCTAATTCAATTTTTGTGATATCACTATCTAGCACAAAAAGCACCAAATCAACTTGTAACGCAATTCTTCCGGCCAGCCTAGATCTTGCTTGAGATGCAATTTCATCTATACCTGGTGTATCAACTAATTCAATTGTTTTCAGGCTTTTAATTGATTTTTTCCATATCACTGACTTGGTAATACGTGTAGAACCATGAGCAACATCTGTGGCAAATATTTGTTCATTTAATAAGGCATTTAGAAGGCTAGATTTTCCAACTCCAACTCGACCGAAAGCTGCTATGCGAATATGCTTTTTGTTAAGTCTATTGAGTTGACGATCTAATATTTTAAGCTCACCATTCAAGATATTTTGTTCGCGGTTGTTAAGCACTAAGTGATCTCTCCATTCATTTAAGAGGATTTTGCAACGCTCTGGTGTATTAGGAGCTGAATTCATGAGCTGGATTTTCGCCACCATCCTGCTAGTACAGCTAAGACTGCTTCTGCACCTATTAAACCAACAAAGCCACCGAATTCATCAACGACAACTCTTACACCACTTTTGTCATTGTCGAAACTAGTTAGTAGTCTGTCCACTCGAATCATTTCTGGAACAAATTCAACTGTTTCACTTAACTCCGAAGGGGTTAAGTGTCCTTGCCCTAAAAGTAATGCAGTGAGTAGTTTCTCGCGATTTGCTACACCTAGAACTTTATCCACTTCTTCCCCTAGTACAACCCACCATTGATCATTGCTTTCGATCAAGGTTTTTTTCAGGTCATTTAATGTTGATGATCCATTAAGTGTTGGAGCGGAAACTCTTGGCGTCATTAAATCTCTTGCTTTGAGGTCGTTAAGTTGGAAAACTTTTGAGATCATTGCTGCTTCATCAGCTTCGATTTGACCTTTTTGAGAACCTAGTCTTGCCATCTGTCGAATTTCCTCTTCATCAGTATTGATTTCATTTTCAGCTGTTATTACTGGTAGAAGCCTCTCCAGGAGAAGTAACAATGGTCGCATAATCAGCCCTAATACATGAAGAACTGGTGCACTGGCAAGAGAAACTTCTATAGCAAGACTACTTCCAATAGATTTTGGTAATATTTCCCCTAAAAGTATTACTAAAATAGTTAGCCCTATAGAAAATAAAGGCAGAGTGATCACACTTACTTGGCTTTGTTCAAATACATAAGTTGCATAGCTACCAAGCATTAAACTCCCAAAAATATTGAACCCGTTGTTAGCTATTACAAGAACAGTGAGTGTTCGGCCAAGTTTTTGTCGCAACTTTGCCAGGCGCCTTGCACCTGCTACTGGTTTTGGTCTTGCGGCTAATTGATGGACTCGCAAAGGGTTGACAGTAAGTAGAGCGGCTTCCACTCCTGAACACAATGCAGAACCCATTAGGACTATTAGGACAAGAATTGCTAGATAAAGAAGGTCCTCATTCATGCTCAGTAATGCCAAGGGTTTTTTGGAATTGTCAATTAATCAAAACCGTTGAATTTGTAAAGGAGGAAACTGTTGGATTTCAAAACAAAAGGCAATTTTCAAGTCCAAAAGCGAATCTGAATTATCTAATACTCACTAGGAATTAGTTTGATGTCCAGCACATAATCAATAGAATTCAAGGGAGAGTTGTTGGCAGCTCGTAAAAAACATTTTTCATAAATGCTTTTTTTCTGTCATCCTAAATCTTATAGATGATGGGTCTTTTGTGATCGATCAGTACAGTTTTGCGAAACGACGTAATCGTTTTATAGACCAATTGGCAGGTAATGCGGCCATTATTCCCGCAGCACCAATGGTTACTCATCATGCTGATTGTGAATATCCTTTTCGCCAGAACAGCGACTTTTGGTATCTAACTGGTTTTGATGAGCCTGATGCAGTCGCGCTTTTTTTGCCTCATCGTCCAATAGGGGAACAATATGTACTGTTTGTTTTACCTAAAGACCCTGCCTTAGAAGCTTGGATTGGGTCTCGAGAGGGTACAGATGGGGTAGTTAAAGATTTTGGTGTAGATATTGCGCACCCATTAGATGAGTTGCCTAAACGTTTAGGCGATTACCTTCAAGGTGCACAAGGCATAGCTTTTCGTATTGGTAAACATCCAAAGATTGAGCAAATAGTGTTAACGGTTTTGTCGGAACAACTCGATACGGTGCAGAGAAGTGGTTCTCTTCCTCTTTCGCTAGTTGCCCCTTGCCCCTTGCTGCATAACTTGCGGCTTTACAAGGAGCCTTTGGAAATAGAGCGGATGAGAGTTGCAGCAAGGATATCTGCCAAGGCTCATGAATTAGCTAGAGAAGTTGTCCATCCTGGAATGAATGAACGTCAATTGCAGGGTGTTATAGAAGAGTATTTTCTCGCCCAAGGAGCAAGAGGGCCTGCTTATGGCTCAATAGTCGCTGGTGGTGATAACGCTTGCATTCTTCATTACACATCGAATAACTCCATTCTTAAGGATGGAGATTTGGTTCTAATAGATGCAGGGTGTTCTCTTAGCGATTACTACAACGGAGACATAACTCGTACATTCCCAGTCAATGGTTGTTTTACCGGAGAACAGAGAGCCTTATATGAAGTGGTTTTAGCTGCTCAGAAAGCGGCATTGCAATCAGTTTTGCCTGGACAGAATGCTGAAGGTGTTCATGCAATTGCTCTGAGAACTCTTGTCGAAGGGTTAGTGGATCTTGGCTTGCTTTATGGAAACGTGGACTCCTTGATTGAGCAGAATGCTTATCGACATTTGTATATGCATCGAACGGGACATTGGCTTGGACTAGATGTTCATGATGTTGGTGCTTATCGATTGGGTGAATATCCTGTAAAGCTTGAGCCAGGGATGATTTTGACGGTTGAGCCTGGTTTATATATCAGTGATAGATTCGCAGTGCCAGATGGACAGCCTTCAATACAAGATAGATGGAAAGGGATTGGAATTCGAATTGAAGATGATGTTTTGGTAGGTCTCAATGGACCTGAAGTTATGAGTAGTGACGCACAAAAATCGATATCAGAAATGGAATCTTAATTTGTTTAAAGCATTCTTTGCCTGCAAAAAAAAACATAAATTTTCCCTTTTGAGAAATTTTATGTTGGTACTTTTCGTT
>CAJWIZ010000061.1 GCA_913041805.1 uncultured Prochlorococcus sp. | reverse complement strand
TCGCTTTTTCTCTCCTCCAGAAAATCCTTCATTGACGCTGCGCTCTAAAAAAGTTGCTTCCATTTGTACAACTTTAAGTTTGTCTTTTACAAGATCTTCAAATTCAAAGGTGTCTAATTCTTCTTCCCCTCGTTTATGCCTACGGCTATTAGTTGCAACTCGTAGAAATTCCATATTGCTCACTCCTGGTATTTCAATGGGATATTGAAAACCAAGAAATACTCCTAAACGTGCTCGTTCTTCTGGCTCTATTTCGAGGAGATTTTGATTTTGGAAGTTTATTGAGCCTGATGTAACTTTGTAGGCTGGATGTCCTGCTATCACCTTTGAGAGTGTGCTCTTTCCGCTACCATTTCGACCCATAATGGCGTGAATTTCGCCAGCATAGATTTTTAAGTTGACTCCTTTAAGTATTGGTTGATCTTCCACGCAAGCATGTAGATCAGAGATCTCAAGAATTAAATTTTCGTCTTGGCTGTTCACTGCAGAAGATTAGAAATTTTGGGTGCAAAAAATAAAATTTTGATACTTGATTAGGCTATGTCATCCAACTGATCCCTCTAGTTTTAATGCGAGAAGTTTGTCAGCTTCTGAAGCAAATTCCATAGGTAACTGGTTGAAGACATCACGGCAAAACCCACTAACCATCATTGAAACTGCTTCTTCAAAGCCAATTCCGCGACTTTGGAGATAAAACAATTGATCTTCTGAAATTCTGCATGTACTTGCTTCATGTTCAATGTTGGATAATGGTTGTTGTGAGCGTATATAGGGGTAAGTGTTTGCAGATGCTTTGTCACCAATCAGCATTGAATCGCATTGACTGTAATTTCTTGCCCCAATTGCTTTTGTTCCCATTTGTACTAAACCACGGTAACTGTTGCTAGAGCAGCCAGTACTTATTCCTTTGCTCACAATTGTAGATCTAGTGTTTGCACCAACATGAATCATTTTCGTACCTGTATCTGCTTTTTGTAGATTATTTGTCAAAGCTACAGAGTAAAACTCACCCACTGATCCTTCGCCTTGAAGTATGCAGCTTGGATATTTCCATGTAATTGCTGATCCGGTTTCAACCTGAGACCAACTAATTTTACTTTTTCTACCTCTACATTGGCCCCGCTTTGTGACGAAATTGTAGATTCCGCCAATTCCTTTTTCATTACCTGCATACCAATTTTGAACAGTGGAATATTTGATAGCTGCATTATCAAGTGCAATTAGTTCTACCACGGCAGCATGAAGTGTATTAGTGTCAAACATTGGAGCGGTGCAACCTTCTAAATAGCTTACTGAAGATGACTCTTCCGCTATTATTAATGTTCTTTCAAATTGACCTGTATCACCAGAATTGATTCTGAAATAAGAGGATAGTTCCATTGGGCAATCAACCCCTTTAGGGATAAATACGAATGAACCATCGCTGAACACTGCTGAATTAAGAGCAGCAAAGTAATTGTCATTTGTTGGAACTACGCTACCTATATATCTTTGAATTAATTCTGGGTATTCAATCACTGCTTCACTAATTGAACAGAAAATCACTCCATCTTCAGCAAGTTTTTCTTTATAATTTATTGCTATCGAAACACTATCAAAAACTGCATCCACTGCAACATTAGATAGTCGTTTCTGTTCACTTAAGGGGATTCCTAGCTTGTCAAATGTTTCTAATAGCTTTGGATCAACTTCTTCCAGACTTGCTTTTTTTTCGTTTTTTTTTGGTGCAGCGTAATAAACAACATCTTGATAATCGATAGGCTTGTAACCTAAATTTGCCCAGTTAGGCTCTTTCATTTTGAGCCATTGCTTATATGCTTTGAGTCGAAAATCCAAAAGAAAACTAGGCTCATTTTTCTTCTTCGAGATTAATTTGATCACATCTTCATTTAGACCTTTAGAGATTTTTTCTGTTTCTATATTGGTAACGAACCCATATTTGTAGGGTTGAGAAGCAATATCTTCAAAAGTTTTTTGGCTTTGCATGACTTTAGTTAGTCAAATTTGTATTGAAGTTTGTCTGTGAGATCATTGGTCAGTTGCTTGTCTTTAGTTCTTTAAAGAATATTTATAGTTATTTTGAATTGCTGAGCTATGAAAGTTGGACTTTTTTGAAGCTTTGAAATTTTTTCCATTGACCCGCAAAGGCGAATTGAGAATTGGATAGCCTAGAACTGAGACGATTCGCTTTAGGCTACTGAATAGGAAACTAGTCAGTTTCGTATTCAGTAGCCTAAAGCACGAACCTTGGAATTGGAAATGCTTGTCATTTTGCTTCCTTAAGAGTTTCTTGCTTTGTTGGCATAGTGAATAAAGTGGAATGGAATAGGTAATTCATTTCAAAGATCCAATTCAAATTTTTGCATTTTTTGCTTTCTTTTTTTGATTGATCTTATTTATGATTCCTCCATTGGAAGCTATTACTACTAGAGATGCAACGCTGACATTCCTTCTTAGGGAAGGTGGTTCTAGTGCAGCCAGGTTGGCTGATTCTATGAGGATTTCAGTGCAGGCAATGCGAAGGCATTTGCGGAGTCTTGAAAATGATGGCTTGGTTGAGTCCCGCGTGATGGTCAATGGCCCAGGGCGGCCTTCTAATTTTTGGCAGTTAACAGATCAAGGTCAAAATTGTTTTAACAATGGTGATGGCAGTGAAAAATTTGCTCTAGATTTATTAAGTGCTATTGAAACTAATCTCTCAGATGAAAGGGTTCTTCAGATACTTAAAGATCAAGCTGTAGAGAAGGCAATATGCTATCGAAACAAGATTGGGAAAGGCTCATTAAAATCCAGGTTAAAAAAATTAATAGATCTTAGAAGGGAAGAGGGATATCTTTCTGAATTGTCTTCATCAAGTGATGGTTTAAGTTGGTACTTAAATGCTTTTTATTGCTCAATCCGAACTATCGCAGAGAAATATCCAGTGGTTTGTGATCAAGAATTAATTTTGCTTCGAGAGATTTTCCCTGATTGCGAGATAGAGCGAGTGCAATGGCGATTAGAGAGTGGACATTCATGTGGATTTAAAGTTAATCAAATCAAATCAAAGACTTGCGGAGAGAATGGATAGTCCTTTAAGCATGGAAGAAATACAATTGATTGAATCAACTGGCCTACCAGCCATTGATCGACATCATTTACGCTTGCTTGCACATTCTCTTGCTTGTTTTAAGTTAATGGCTGAAGGGCTCTCCTATGGCCCTTTACCAAAAGATGAAGAGTGTTTGTCATGGCTATCATCTCAGCCAGCTTTTACTAATGAAAAAGATTTTATTATTGTTTTTTTTAAACAGTTAAAAAGTGCTGGAAAGCAACTAGAAGTTTTGGCTGATGAATGCAGAATTTCTCCACTTGAGTTGACCCTGGAATTATTAATAAGGACTACTCTTGGTAAAAAAGAAATAAATTAATTTTGTTTTGAACAAGAATTTTTATTGCTTCTAGTCACTTTGCAAACCTGAGAAAGTTGTTTGGCAGAATTTTCAGCTCATCGGGTGTTTGATTTTTTTCAGGTTGAATGCGAATTATTTTGCCTATGGTTGATGGGGTTTTTGGCTTGAAACCTCTTATTTGCAGTGGATTAGAGCTTTTTTGATATTCAGGTTTTCTTTATCGAGGTCAGTGGATCCTGACCACAACGTCTGAGAATCAACGGAATCCGGGATACTGATCCCGAACAAAAACGGAATTTTTGAAGTTGTGACCAAACAGGGAGCCGTGTCTAAAGATCAAGATTCCTTAGCAAGCCAAACACTTCGTCAGTTGCGCCATAAGGCAAGTGATTTGGGTGTGCCGTTATACAGCCGTAAAAGTAAGGCAGTACTGATTAAGCAAATAGCTATATATCAAGAGAAGCTAAAAGCGAAGCAAGAGAAAGAGGCTTTGCAATTTTGGCGTGCGCCTGAGAAAGCAGGTCAGAATCTTGTCTCT
This sequence comes from uncultured Prochlorococcus sp., assembly GCA_913041805.1. Classification (GTDB taxonomy): domain Bacteria; phylum Cyanobacteriota; class Cyanobacteriia; order PCC-6307; family Cyanobiaceae; genus AG-363-K07. The sequence continues at coordinate 991 of CAJWIZ010000061.1, read as the reverse complement.
GGTCAAGTAGGTAAAGATACTAATACTCGAGTAGTTTTTCTTCCAAGAGATCCAGAATGGGCATATGTTTTTTGGGAGATTTCTGAATCTGATCGCAAGCGTGCCCAGTCTCAAGGTGCGAGCAGGCTTTGTTTACGTTTGTCTGATTTGACAGGCATTGGTGATGGCACTGCTCATCGTCAAACTCTTCAAGAAATTCCTGTTGATAGTCATAGTACCGAGTGGTACTTACCTATCCCAATGAGTGATCGAGATTATCGTGTAGAACTTGGTTATCGTTCGGGGGCTCGTTGGATATCACTTGCTTTCTCCTCTGTAGCGAGAGTTCCTTCTTTGTATCCAAGTGATCAGATTCTTGATCAATTTGTCCCTTTTAGTCTTGAAACTCCTGTAAGCAGCATTCCTGCTGAGACTGATATCTCTAACGATTTTAATGATTCAGCTGATAGAGGTTTGCATGAGCGTCTTTATCAAACTGCTACCACACATTTTCAAAAGAGTCGTATTGGTTCTGAGCAATTTCAGAGCTCTTTTGAGTTTAAGCAGGATGGTTTTAATGAGTCCGGTTCAGGAATATGGGCTAGTGGTCGTAATGAGTCTGGGTTAGGGGGGGTGGCATCTCGCAAGCGTAATTTTTGGTTGGTTGCCGATGCAGAGCTTGTTGTATATGGATCAACTGACCCATCGGCTACGGTGACAATTGCTGGTGAAGAGGTTCCCCTTTCTAGTTCAGGTACTTTTCGCTTACAGGTTCCATTTCGTGACGGGTCACAGAGTTATCCGATTGAAGCAAAAGATTTAGAAGGAGAGCAAGTTCGCAATATCACCCTTAACTTTGATCGTAAAACTCCAGTAGATAATACAAATCCAAGTCATCAGAGTCAGGACGAATGGTTCTGATTAAAGAATTTTTTACCAACTAATTCAGATGTTGCGTTGGTTTGTAGCCGCTACACCCGTCGCTGGAGCGATTCTTTTACCTTTGGCAGTC
>CAJWIZ010000060.1 GCA_913041805.1 uncultured Prochlorococcus sp. | reverse complement strand
AAGCTTATAAAATTCTTGGTAAATCTTGGATGTCTAGTTGGCAGGATGGATTGCCTAGTTGGGAGGAGACACCTGGAGAAATAAATATTCCTGTACTGCTTTGGCTGCATAATTTAGTTGAAGCTTGGGGCATGGAAGGTTATGCAAAATCTCGTTATGGCTTACTTGGTCATGCAAGCCATTGGTTCCCTGGTAAAAATGCAGATTCTCTCGATAGCGAAATTAGCGAGGAGACATTAAAAAAAGTTCTTGCAAAAAGTCCTTGGTGTCATGAGATTCCTGATGTGCTTCGTAAGTTAAGAGATCGGATTGGTGGGAGTCCTCAGCAGCGATTATCTATTGCATAATTCCCAAGGGAACTTTTGCTGGGATACCTATTGGCCTTGGATAAATGCTTGGACAAAGTGATTTTGCTCTAAGACGGATCAAATGTCTTATCCCTCGATGAGAAGGTAGCTCTAGCATTTGAACTTCATTGATGCTTCCATTGAGGAAATTCAGAGCTTGCAATAGATTTTTTTCGTCTTCTGGACTCCATTTCCCTCTAAATAAACAAGCTTCTCCATAAGGTTTTATAAGTGGGATTAAATATTCTGCGGTTACTGATGCGTTTGCCACTGCCCTTGCCATGGCTAAATCAAATTTTCCTCTATATGCACTTTTGTGTGCAGTAATTTCAATGCGGTCAGTAAGAACATTGACTCGTGAAGTTAGATCAAGCTCTTTAATTATTTGCTTTAAAGCAGTAGTTTTTTTTCTAGTGGAATCCAGAAGTGTGATGTTGGCCCCAGGTAGTGAGATCGCAACTGCCAATCCAGGAAAACCACATCCAGTCCCTACATCTATGCAATGACGCAATTGATGAGGTGTTGTTAGCTCTTTATGAAGGGGCCACAAGCTATCAAAGACTTGTCCTATCCAATAATCTTCTCCTTCTATGAGTCTGGTTAAATTCAATTTTGTGTTGAAATCATGAAGCAGTTGTTGGAGGATACAGAATTGTTCAATTTGCTTTGCTGATGGTTGCCAACCCATCCTGTTCCAAAATGAACTATTTGAAATGTTGAAATTGACCGGAATACTCATATGACACTGCTGCTTTTTAAAGGATTTTGTAATACAACTGATTGGGTGCTTTTTCTTGTGGATAATGAGTTTTTGAGGATTTGACTCCCTCTAGAAGTTACTACGAATTGTTGGGAGTATCTCAATCAGTGGATGCGACGTTACTTCGCAGAGCATTTCGTAGTCTTAGTAAGGAATTGCATCCAGACACCACATCTTTGCCAAAAGCTGATGCAGCTAGAAGGTTTCAGGAAGTTTGCGAGGCATATGAATTTCTTTCTGACCCTTTAAGTAGAAAGGCTTATGACGAGAGTCTTGATGCCTTGAATTCAGGTGGGAATTCTCGTATTAATGAGAAGTTTGTTGTTGCGAAGGAAGGGGGGCACAACACTAGAGCAATGGAGGTTCGTCGTTCTTTCTCTGGAGGTGAATTATTTTCTCTTCTCTCATTAGTGGTTGCGTTGTTATTCAGTTTATTATTAGCAATAGGATTTGCTTTCACGCAGGGCCGTGAATGGCAGAGTCGACCTAGTTGGCTCGTAGTTGACTCAAGTCCTGGAACTGTTATGGCTGAATATGAGTTCAATGTCTCTACTCCCGTCATCTCAAACCCAATTAAATCAACATTCTCTAGAAGCTTTAGAGGCTTGGCTGAGTGAGCTAGGAGCACATCAGAGTAGGCAAGATCCTTGTTTATGGATTTTGGAGATGCCTAGTTGGATTGCTCAGATCAAAATGGAGCGAGATGAATTGCAAGTTACATGGGAGAAAGCGGGCCAATTGCATCATTGTTCTTTTCCTTATGGACTATCTCGCTACGATGTACAAACTGCGATCTCAGAGGGGCCTTGATAGGAGTTCAATTAGATACAAATCTCTTAAAGTTCATTGAGTCCATTCTCGATTGCTACATAGCATTGCTCTAACTGTGAATCATTAATACAAAGTGGAGGTAGTAGATAAACAACATTTCCTAGAGGTCTAAGAAATACACCTCTTTTGATCGCTGCCTTCTTAAGCTTTTGTCCTGCAGTGTTTAAGTAACCTGTAGGACCTTTGGCTTGAATATCAAAGGCTGCAATTGTTCCACGGACGCGTATTTTTTTTACTAGTGGATGCTTGCTAAGGTTTTTTAAAAAAGGAAGGTGCCTTAATTCAAATTGCTCATACTTTTCAGGATTATTTTGCAGCAGATCTAGACTCGCATTCGCAGCTGCACAGCCTAAGGGGTTGCCAGTAAAGCTATGGCCATGCCAAAGAGTTAGCTTTGGCTCTTCTCCTATGAATGCAGTAAATATTTTTTCACTAGCCATAGTAACTCCCATAGGAAGGAAGCCACCAGTTAAGCCTTTCGATAGTGCAAGGAGGTCTGGCTGTATCCCTGCTTGCTGGAAAGCGAAAAAACTTCCACATCTTCCGAAACCAGTTAGTACCTCGTCTGCGATTAACAGAGCACCTGCTTGCTTGATTCTCTCTTCGACTTTCGCTAAAAACTCTGGACGTACCATAGACATTCCACCAGCACCTTGAACAAGAGGCTCGAGGATGACAGCTACTGTAGGTGTCTCGAGTAGTTTCTCTAGCTGAGTTATAACACGTGCTTCTTTCTGCTCAACTTCATCGTCTTCCCACCATGTCGCAGGCCATGGAAGCCTACTTACTGGAAAGAGCATGTTTTCAAATGGGGCATTGAAAAGATTCCTTTCCCCTAAAGCCATTGCTCCAAAGGTGTCGCCATGGTAGGCACCTTGGAATGCAATAAGTTGTTGTCTAGGCTCTTGTCGATTCTGCCACCATTGACATGCGATTTTTAGCGCAACTTCTACGGCAGTAGAACCATTGTCAGAAAAGAATAAACGTTGGAGTTTAGTAATTTCACTAAGCCGCCTTGCTAGGTTTTCAGCCTGTGGGTGCACAAAATCAGCGAAAATAACCTGTTCTAAACGCTCTGCTTGAGTTGCTATAGCATTTGAGATATATGGATGGGAGTGCCCATGAAGCGTGACCCACCAGCTGCTGATCGCATCAATGATTGGTTGATCACCATCACGGATTAATAAAGCTCCATCTCCAGCTATAACTTTTGTAGGGGGTGTCGTTGTAGCAATTTGTGTGAATGGAGGCCACAGATTTGGGTTCCATATATTGGAATATTTGCTCATATGGAGGGGTAATGATTTAGTTGACTCATTTTTGGAGTAGTTGTTTGAAGGTAGTGCTTAGACTTTGTCTTTGCCATTCTTCTAACAAAGTTTTTGCATTGAGTTCGTTTAATCGTGGTAAGTGGCAAAGGACTTTAGTCCCTCCAATTTCTTCTAGAGTTTTAGGGTTGTCTTCATGATGAGGTCCGTTAAGCATTAGACCTAATAGCGGAATATTTCGACTTCTCAGAGCCTCAATGCTCAGTAAGGTGTGATTGAGGGTGCCTAGTCCTGTCCTCGCAACAAGTACAACAGGTAATTTCCAGCAATTTAGTTGATCAATTTGTAGTAATTTGCGATTTAGTGGAACTAATAGACCTCCAGCTGTTTCTAAAACCAGAGGTTGTTTGACTAAGGGTATTTTTAATTTTTCAGGGTCTATCTTCTTACTTTCTTTTTCTGCCGCCCAGTGAGGAGAAACGGGAGCTTGAAACTTGTAAGCCTCATCTAGCCATCGTTCTCGTGGGAGATTTAGTAGGTTGCGAATATATCCTGTATCACCTCCCTTCTCTAAACCACTTTGGACTGGTTTCCAATAGATTGCATTTAGTCCTTGTACAAGTAAAGCACTAACAACTGTTTTCCCCACGTCTGTGTCTGTGCCACATACGATTAAACCAGAAGTTTGTAGCTTCATCGCTGTATTAAGAGAAGTTGGACTAGCCAGGTCAGGGTTACTGTTTCATTCTCAGTAGAGTCTGGCCAAGCTTTATACAACCTTCGCCATTCACCGACACTAAGACTTGCAGTCGGTGAAGTATGGGCTCCAACTTTGATGATTGGCTTTAAAAGAGAGTTTATGTTAGATGCCTTTTGTTTGTAGCAATGTAAGTGTTGATATCGAATATTTGTTTTTTGTAACCCTTCTAGCAAGAATTTTGAACAAGGAAAGTCCAAAGCTGTGCAATGAAGGCCTGTTGCTTCAGCCGCACAATGCCATTCTTTAAAACTTCCTTTGACTGGGAGCGCTACTGCTAACAAACCACCAGGAGGTAATGCTGAAAACCATTCTTCAATTCGAAGGGAGGGTTCATTTAACCAATGTAGTGCAAAGCTTGAGGCAATTAGGACTGGTTGTTGAGGCCACTTTGGTAATCCAAAATTGAGGTTCCACAATTGTGTTTGACTTCCAATTGAATTTTGAGACAGCATTTCTTCGCTGGCATCTACTCGAAGGACTTTTTGCTTGGGGTTGAGTGTTTCTAATGCTTCTGAAAGTAGACCAGTCCCTGCGCCGAGGTCTACCCAAATTCCTTTTGGAATGGTTTCTTTGATGCATTGTTTGGCTAGTAGCCATGCAAAATTTTTTTGGAGATCTGCTTCTTTGTTGTAGTTAATAGAAGCTTGTCCAAAATTTTTTACAATTAGATCTGACCAATTTTTATCCATTTTTAATTGCTCAACCAGTGATGCACATGCTTTTTAAGTTCTGGGATTAGAAGCAGATGACCTGCACCGGAAATCATCCAATTGGTTGGTGCATGATCTAGATGGCTTTCGAGATCATTGATAAGAGTTTTTCTTGAAGAAGGAACAACTATTGAATCTTCTTGGCCTTGAATAACCAGCACTCGTGCGTGTGCTGACAACCCTTCGGGGAGTTTTTGGGTGGCGCTCAGTAATTTTAGATCCGCTATTAGTTTTTCGCGTCCCTC
>CAJWIZ010000059.1 GCA_913041805.1 uncultured Prochlorococcus sp. | reverse complement strand
TTCGTATGTGCAAGCAGCCAAGATGCAGTTCTTAGGTAAATCAATACTCCTGCTACATCAGTTGCAGTTGTAATAAAAGGAGCAGACATTAAAGCTGGATCTAAACCCATACGGTCAAAAAGCAAAGGAAGAGCAGCCCCAGCAGTTGCAGCCAAAGTGGTTATCGCCAGCAAACTTATTCCTACAGCTGCTCCTACTAAAGGGCTCTCGCCACGCCACCATGCAAATGGAACCACAACTACCAACATCAACAAACCCAACAAAGCTCCTGCGATAGCCTCTCTTACAACGGCTTTCATGATTCCTAGAGCCTGAATACTTTGAGTACTTAAACCTCGAATCACAACTGTCGAACTCTGAGCCCCAACATTCCCACCTGTACCAATAAGCAAAGGGATAAAAGCTGCTAAGAGAACAACCTGTTTAAGCACAAAATCATTCATAGCTATTACTTGTGTTGTTAATCCATTCGCCAAAACCAATGCAGAAAGCCAAACAACTCGACGGCGAGCCACAACAAACAAATTGCTTTGGAAATAATCATCTTCATCTCCAGCCTGAACAGCTCCAGCTGCATAGATATCACGCGTAGCTTCCTGTTCAATTACATCAATGACATCATCCACAGTCACAATTCCTACCAACCTTTTTTCCAGGTCAACTACAGGTAAAGCAAGAAAGTCATACCTTTGAATCGCGCGAGCAACCTCTTCTTGATCTGTATCAGTACGAACACTAACTACTTCTCTAGTCATTACATCACCAATCAAATCATCTGGCTCAGCAGTCACTAAGTCCCTTAAAGACAAAATTCCAGTGAGATGCCTTTCACGATCAGTCACATAAAGGCTATAGATCGTTTCGGTGTAAGAAGCCTGACGTCGAACAATTGTTAATGCCTGAGCAGCAGTTTGAAATTCCTTTAAATCTATAAATTCAGTCGTCATTAATCTCCCAGCAGTTTCAGTCTCATAACCAAGTAATTGAGCAGTAACTCTTCTCTCTGCAGGACTTAACTGAGAAAGCAATCTTCTGACAACCTTGGCCGGCAACTCATCAAATAAATGCACTCTGTCATCTGGAGACATCTCCTCAACCAACTCGAGCACTTCGCTTGACCTAAGTCTGTCAAGCAAACTCTGTTGCACGATTGGATCCAAATATTCATAAACCTCTATTGCTTCATTTTTAGTAAGCAATCTAAAAGCCAAAGCTTGGACAATTAGAGGTAACCTTCCAATCGCTTCAGCAATATCAACCGGTTGAACCGGCTCAAGCAAAGTTTTCACTCCGTCGTAGTTGCCTGCTGACAACATCGATTCCAATTGAGCAGCCACCACATCTGCTGGATGAGAACTATTAACCAAAGAAGCAGTTGTGTTAGATGCCCCCTTTGCCTCATTCATCGACGCATTAGCAGGGCATAGTTACTTTATGGCTAAGCTCATTAAGAAACAGGTTTAAGTCAATGAGCGTGAACGTAAGCAAAGTCATTGTCAAAGCTGCAAATGGAGTAGAAAAGAGCCTTGGGGAATACCAAGGTCAAGTACTCCTTATCGTGAATGTCGCAAGTAGATGCGGTTTCACTAAGCAATATGGTGGTCTTCAAGAGTTGCAAAACAAGTACAAAAACAAAGGTTTCCAAATCCTTGGTTTCCCTTGCAATGACTTTGGTGGACAAGAGCCTGGAACTCTTGAAGAAATCCAAAAATTTTGTTCAACGACTTATCAAGCAACCTTTACGCTATTTGAAAAAGTACATGCCAAAGGAACTACTACTGAGCCCTATACAACCCTTAATCAAGCCCAGCCCGCAGGAGACGTTGACTGGAATTTCGAGAAATTTCTAATTAGCAAAGAAGGGAATGTTTTGAAACGTTTCAAGAGTGCAGTCGAACCAAATAGCGAAGAATTAAAAATAGCTATTGAAGATGCCCTCGGAGTTTGAAGTTTTTTCCTAGCCACAATCCACAAACTGCTGCTAACAATCCAAAACCAAGCATATAAAAAATTAAGCCAAAAGCGTTAAGAAATGACCCACTCTTTAAGAGCTTAGCCGAATCATAAATCCAACCACTAAAAGTAGTAAGGGCTCCACAAAAACCAAAGCCTAGAATTAATTTTAAGTGTCTGCCACAAGACAAACCCATCAAAAATCCTAATAAAGCAGCACCTAAAAGGTTTACAAAGAAATCATGATTAACCTGCCAACGTATTAAAGCTCCAGGGAAAGCACCTACCGCAATCAATATTAGATTTTTATATTCCTTATTCAATTTAATAAAGCAGCTATGCATCACCAAATGCCAATCCTAATAATGCTAAAAGCAATCCAAATAATATAGAAAAGAATGCCAGAAAAAAAGCGATTTTAAATTTCTTTGCCTGAAAACTGTTTAAAATATCTGTTATGAAAGTTGAAAAAGTGCTCAGGCCTCCAAGGAAACCAACACAGGCAAAAAGAAAAAATGGAGATTGATGATTAGTAACAGCTTGATTTTGAATCGCAAGAAAATAACCCAGAATAAAAGCAGAAGTAATATTTATTATGGCTGTTCCAAAGTAACTGGCAGAAAAGAAAAAGAGAAAATATCTAGTCATATAAACTCTCAGCCAAGAACCTAATATTGCACCAGCCCCAATCAAAACAAAAGGTTGAAACTCTTCTATTGATTCATACATTTATCCATCCACGGTTCACAACATTAGATGATTGAATAATGTGATTTGTAGAAATTTGCACTTGCAACCATTCTTCTCCATTAGGTGCATGCCAACTTCTCAAGACCCTTATTGGTGTTCCTATTGCAAGAGTTCGCAATCTGGGAGCAAATGCAAATGGTGTAGCTAGCAAATGACAACAATAACCTGCAAAAAAAGGAGTCGAGTCCTTTGGACGACAAACTTCTGGCTGCAACCTCTGACCTCCTCCTGCAGGAAGAGCTACTGGAAAGAAAAGAGCTATTCCTAAAACCCAGCTCCAACGCATTGCAAAAGTTATTGACACGATCAGATATCTAACGCAGTCATATCAAGATCAACACTATGAGTTTCAATAAATTCTCTCCTTGGAGCTACTTTATCTCCCATCAAAATTGTAAAAATTCTGTCAGCTTCAAGAGCATCTTCAATCTCAACTCTTTTCATCATGCGTGTAGATGGATCCATTGTGGTTTCCCACAATTGTTTTGGCATCATTTCACCTAAACCCTTGAATCTTTGAATATTGTAATTAGCTTTCTCACCATAACTAGAAATTGTTTTTTGCAATTCTCCTTCGTTATAACAATATTTATGACTTTTACCTCGTTCAACTTTGTATAAAGGTGGGCAAGCTATATAGATATAACCACCTTCAACTAGTTCTTTCTGATACCTATAGAAAAATGTTAATAGCAATGTTCTTATATGAGCACCATCAACATCAGCATCTGTCATTATTACAACTCGATGATAGCGAAGATTTTTGCTCTGAAATTCTTCTCCTTTAATACCCAATCCAAGTGCAGTAATCAAAGATTGAATTTCAGTATTTTTATATATTTTGGCATCATCAGTTTTTTCAATGTTTAAAATTTTTCCACGCAATGGCAATATAGCTTGAAAACGCCTATCTCTTCCTTGTTTAGCAGAACCACCCGCAGAATCACCCTCAACTATATATATTTCTGATTCAGCAGGATCTCTAGAGCTGCAATCAGCCAACTTACCTGGCAAAGTTGAACTTTCTAAGACACTTTTTCTACGAACAAGTTCACGCGCCCGTCTAGCAGCTTCTGCAGCATTAAATGCTTGTATTGCTTTCTCTAATATCAAATCTATAACATTTGGATTAAATTCCAAATATTGACTCAAGGAATCACCCACTAAGCTATCAACAATTCCTCTAACTTCTGTATTGCCAAGCTTTGTTTTTGTCTGACCTTCAAACTCTGGTTCGGGAACCTTAACTGAAAGGACAACAGTTAGTCCCTCACGAATATTCTCACCTGCAAGGTTTGAATCACCTTCCTTTCGTTTACCTCTCTTCTTTGCAAATGAATTAAGTGTGCGTGTTAAAACTGTTTTCAAACCTTCAATATGAGTTCCACCATCAACAGTCCGAATATTATTTGCAAATCCAAGAATACTATCTGAAAAAGCATCAACACACCATTGAAGCGCTGCTTCTACTTGCACACCATCCTTTTCCGAATTGACATAGATAATTTCAGGATGTAATGCATCCTTTTCCTTATTCATATATGCCACATATTCTTTTATTCCACCTTCGTAAAAATAAACCTCCTCATGTGGCTTGCCTTCAGAATCACATGATGTGAGTCTTTCATCACGAAAAACAATTCGAACCCCACCATTTAAATAAGCAAGTTCTCTCAGCCTTGAAGACAAGGTCGCATAATCAAAAATAATTCCACTAGTAAAAACTTCAGTGTCAGGTTTAAAACAAATAGATGTTCCTGTTAAACCATTTTCCGACGAAGGTTGAGCTGCCGAACTCAACTCACCAATAGGCACACCTCGTTCAAATCGCTGCTGATGTATGTGATCTTGACGGCGAACCGTCACTTCTACCCATTCACTTAAAGCATTAACTACTGAAACACCTACTCCATGGAGACCACCAGAGACTTTGTAACCACCACTTCCAAACTTTCCGCCAGCATGTAGAACAGTTAAAACGGTTTCTAAAGCACTCTTTCCTGTCCTCGGATGTACATCAGTTGGTATTCCACGACCATTATCAGTAATTGCGGCAGAACCGTCTTCAGCTAATACGACAAGGATTTCATCACAATGCCCTGCAAGTGCCTCATCAACTGAATTATCAACAACCTCATAAACCAAATGATGCAATCCTCTTGGCCCTGTAGAGCCGATATACATACCCGGCCTCTTCCTTACAGGTTCAAGACCTTCAAGTACTTGAATTTGTTCAGCGCCATAGGCGGCCTGAACCTTCTGAACCTTGGAGTCTTCGCTCATTCGGGAAAGCAGCAACCAGGAAGGTTGGTTCTA
>CAJWIZ010000058.1 GCA_913041805.1 uncultured Prochlorococcus sp. | reverse complement strand
TGTCTTGCTTTACTTTGTAAAATTATTCCTCTTTTCTTAGCAGCACTAAGCATTCTTTCATCAGCATCGTTGCCTACATGCCAAGCTCCTGTCCCAGCAGAGTCAACAAAAAATCTATCTTCAATCCGTTTTCTCTTAATCAAACTGAGAAAAACACCTTCTGCAGCAGGTGATCGGCAAATATTACCTAAACAAACAAATAAAATTCTTTTTTTCAGCTTAGTGAAACTCATTGATGAACACTGTTTAATGTTTCTAGTTCAATTTTAAACCAATAAAGTTATAGCATGAACAATTAATTTATATGCCATCACAAATCAAATAAAATATCATTTATATAAGATTCAGTCCATTCATTCCCAAAAAATCTAGTCAAAAGGCCTCTAGCAGGATCTTTTTTTGCTCTGTACCTCATATAATTTTTTTGACCTTCCAATAGAAGAGATGATCTTGGCGCAGAAACCTCAATAGCTTGTTCAACTAAATTCAAATATAAAGACAAATATTCACTATATGCAGGCCTAAGTACTTCTGATATCAATCGATCCCCCTCTATGCCTAGCGGCAGTCGAGTCCACAAAAATCCCGGTGAAAAGTATGACTCAGCTTCTCGTGGAATAGGGCCTCCAGGTGGCAGCAAGGATTGCCAACGTTTGTGTAAGGGTATCAAACTTTTCCAAACATTTTCTGTATGGACCTGATCTGTCTTCAAAACTGGCTGCAAATCAAGTGCCAAAAGATGGCCTGATGGAAGAGTTACAAAATCTGCTCCAAAAAAAGGCAAATCATATTTAGGCAAGGGATTAACCAAAAAATTCAAAACAGAGGCTGAACCAGATGATTCAACACAGGCTGCTCTTAAGAATCTAAGTTTTTTTGTTCTACAGGCCCATGTACTACTTACTGCAATTTGAGAAGTCGATTTAGAGCGAAAACAATTTTCCTTATCAAGAAAATCTAATGGTAAGGAAACTGATTGAAGGTCAAATCGTGAAAAGGCTTGGATTGTTTCAGATAAAAATGGCTCCCACCTCCATTCCTTAAGAACTACTGGGTCAAGACTATGCAGACGTTTCGAGCTCATGCACTCTTATTTTGGTCAACTTCTATGGACGATTTGCAACGCCCACTTGCTGGAAAAAGAAATTCTTTCAAAAATCGATCAGACCATTTTTGGCCGAAATAACTAGTGAACAATCCATGCGCAGGATCACGCTCAGCACTGTATTGATCATACGAGATCTGCAATTGCTTCACTTCAGATGGGTGGATTTTGAGAGGAGTTGGAATTGAGATTTCTTTCAAGACCAAATAAGAATCTAAAAAAGCAGGAAAAACCTGTGAAATCAAAAGATTGGCCTCATGCTTACCTCCCCTGCAAAAAAGCAACCAAGGAGAAAAATATTTATGTGGATCAAATGAACGCATCATCTCTTCTTGATTAAATTCTGGGAAATGATTACGTAAAGACTTCAAACCTTCTAAATACCTTTCAAAGTAAGCTTGATCTTGAATTAGAGGCTGAAAGTCAAGTACAGCAACTAATTTAGAAGTCTTTCCAAACCACAACAAATCGATGCCTAAAATAGGCTGCTCATTAGTGTAATCCGGATAAGCAACAGAGTTCAAAACCTGTAAATTATCACCTGCATCTAGTCTCGTGACTCTCCAACGTCGAAAACCTGGAACCTTCCATAGCCAACTTGAAATGATACTTTTACCTTTACTTCCTTCACATTGAGCCAAACCCTCAGGTAAAGCAACAGGCAATCCTCCTTGAGCCTTGATATTTTGATGCAATTGCTCAAGCAAGGAGTTGAACATTTACCTCACCTGACTAGATTTAATCTTAATCAAAGTGCATTTAAATATTCGAAAATCGTTTCCCATTTCTTGTAAAAAATACAACATTAAACCAAATTACCTACTCAGTGCTTCCTTGACGTTTTCTCCTTGTAAGAAAGCCAAAGAGCACTTTTCCAATAGCTGCTATCAAATTACCCTCCAATTCTTGAAAAATCTCCATATTCCATTGAAAAGCATGATTAGCTTCCTGGACAATTAAATCAACCATCGATTGATTAATTGGTAATGAATCAAGATTTTGACTGTACTGACTTTTAAAAATCTTTTCATCTTGGATTTTGTCAAACTCATAGAAGCGAAGTCCATCATGTGCTGGAAGATTCATTGCTTTCTGAGCAATATTCTTCAAAATCTGTCCACCTGATAGATCACCAATATATCTCGTATAATGATGACCAATCAACAATTCAGGAGTTTGTTTAGCAACTTTATGAATCCTTGCTACATAAGCCTCTGCTGAACTAGTTGGTTTCAAGTAATTAGCCCAATCACTACCAAAATAAAACCTTAGATCCTTTTCAAGTGCTTCTCTTCTATTTAACTCTGGATAGGAAATTCGACTAACCACTGGGTGACCGGCCAAAGTCAATCTCTCAATTTCTTCTTCCATCGCAAAATACACAAAATAGAGGTCTACAACTAATTTCCTATAAGTGGCTTTATCAACAACCCCTTTCAGGAAACAACTCACAAAGCCAGTATTCTCGGCCATTGTGTGTGCCTTTTTAGTCCCTTCCCTAAGTTGACTAGCTAGCGCTAAAGACATGGCCAAATAACAAGAAAAATCAAAAGAAGCTATAAGCACTTTCAAACTCTAAAAGCTATAGCTTCTAAAGGCTAAAAACAACTCCAATCAAAGTGAAGATTTGGGGAAAAGCGAAAATAAATCACTGCAGATTGTGTGTAATTGAGCCATCTCAGTTGGCTCTGGCAAATAGGCGCCAACTGGTTTCCAGTCTCCCATAGTGACCAATCTCCATCGCTCTCCATCAAAAGTCATCCCACGCATCACAACCCCAAGTAAATATGGAGACGCTTCTTCTGCAGGGCTACTCATCATTAATTGCAATAAAAGGCTGCGACACTGCAACCTTGGACTCCATCCAGGGAAATCAAAAGCCAAATCAAGAGTGGCGTTCTCACAACATCTACGAGTCACTGGGTCATCACTCCATGGACTGAGATTGGGAGTAGCAGCTGGAAAATGTTTACGGAAAAGAGTTATTGCTGAAGCCAGAGAATGAGCAAAAGCGAGACTATGTACTTGTTCAGCGGCGTTCAACTCAACCTCAAGCAACTGTTCTTTACTAATGAAGATGCCATGTAATCCGCATTGATGCCCCTTTATAACTCTCCTGTTAAGGATCCTCATATGTATAAACGCCTGCTCAGGGAAAAGATCAACCAATAGCAAAATAATTCAAAAAAAATAAGTTTTTACAAGAGAAAAATGAAATGAAGATTGCCGTGAGCCCGTCCTGTAACCATTGAGTCATAAGCTCGCTTAAAGAGCAAAAATCACATAGTCAATCTTTATGGCTCAATTTGAGAAACTCCAAGCCCCGAATCAAGGGAAAGCAATTCGCTTCGTGGAAGGAAAGCCCGAAGTTCCCAATGAACCAATCATTCCCTTTATCCGTGGTGATGGAACAGGTGTTGACATATGGCCTGCAACTCAAGCAGTTCTAGATGCAGCAGTTCAGAAAGCATATAAACAGGAACGACGAATCGAATGGTTCAAAATTTATGCAGGAGATGAAGCATGTGATCTTTATGGGACCTATCAATATCTTCCAAAAGACACTCTGGAGGCAATTCGCCAATATGGCATAGCAATCAAAGGGCCTTTAACTACTCCTGTAGGTGGAGGAATTCGCTCGCTCAATGTTGCCCTTCGTCAAATTTTCGATCTTTATTCATGTGTTCGACCATGTCGTTACTTCACAGGCACTCCAAGTCCTCATAAACGGCCAGAAGATCTTGATGTAATCGTTTATCGAGAAAATACAGAAGATATTTATATGGGAATTGAATGGGAAGCAAATGATCCTATTGGCATCCAATTAATTGAACATCTCAACTCTCAAGTAATTCCTGCGAATGGAAAACTTGGGAATCGCAAAATCCCTAACCAATCTGGAATAGGAATCAAACCCGTTAGTAAACCTGGAAGCCAAAGGCATATCCGCCGTGCAATTGAGCATGCACTGAAACTGCAAGGGAACAAAAGACACGTCACTCTTGTTCATAAAGGGAACATCATGAAATTTACTGAAGGTTCTTTTCGTGATTGGGGGTACGAATTAGCGACAACAGATTTTCGGAACGTTTGCATTACTGAAAGAGAAAGTTGGATTCTGAGCAATGCGGAAAAACATCCTCAGCTGAGCTATGAGAACAATGCAAAGATGATTGACCCAGGGTATGAATCACTCACCGAAGAGAAGAAAAATATAATTTGCTCAGAAGTTAAATCAGTAATAGAAACAATTGGAGAAAGTCATGGGCATGGAAAATGGCGACAAATGGTCATGGTCGATGACCGAATCGCTGACAGTATCTTTCAACAAATTCAAACCAGACCTCAGGAATACTCAATCCTGGCAACTATAAATCTAAACGGAGATTACATTTCTGATGCGGCTGCTGCAATTGTTGGAGGTTTAGGAATGGCTCCAGGTGCAAATATTGGGGATAAAGCAGCAATTTTTGAAGCAACCCATGGAACTGCTCCAAAACATGCTGGACTTGATCGAATAAATCCTGGATCTGTAATTCTTAGTGGTGTAATGATGTTGGAATTTCTTGGTTGGCAAGAAGCTGCTGATTTAATTACCAAAGGGATTAGTCAATCAATTTCAGATCAAAAAGTTACTTACGATCTTGCTCGCCTTATGGAACCACCTGTAAATCCACTTAGTTGCAGTGATTTTGCAAATTCTATTATTGCTAGATTCTGATCTAAAAAGCTAATAAATAATATGCTCTCAATACTATTTTTATTGCATAGGATTTGAGATCAATGGAAAAATATTTTCTATTTATTTTCCATTAATTTCCAAGCTATTAAAAGACTATCTTTCTCTCCCAAATTTCCAGGAAAAGTAATAATAGGCAGCCCTTCAACTTGCAAATGATTATTAGCCAATACAACAGATAGTCCAGGTAGCAATTGGCCCTTTAATCTTACAGATTCAAGCTTTAATCCAGTTTCCATAAGACAATGAGACGTAATACCTCCTTTGCTAA
>CAJWIZ010000057.1 GCA_913041805.1 uncultured Prochlorococcus sp. | reverse complement strand
AGCAGAAATTTGTCTTTTGAGCTTTGCCTACCTTGCGAAAATACTACTAAAAGCATTGGATTGCCTTGAGGTTGCGAGCACCACGCTGCATCATGACGTACTTGGCTCATCCACCCAGCTTTACTCCAAATTCTTGATCCTTTCGGTAGACCTTCTCCAAGGAATCCATCTATTTGATTCTCGGGATCTTCCTGGCGGAGTTTTTCATCTAAGGACCTTGAAAGAATTGTTCTTAACCTTTTGCAAGCAGGTGGTGAGATGATTTGGTTGGTCATGATTGCTTCTAAAACCCTTGCAGTAGCTGAGGTGCTGAGCGCATTTTTATTCACGTATCCATCTTTGTAGAAATCTTGTTCACGGCCATAAGGTCCATCCCCCCAAGTTTTTTGACAACAGTTCGCTCCATTTAGTTCTGGCCATTGCAAGGTGGCCAACCATTGATTTACAAGTAGACGCTGTTTTTGCCAGGAATCCCATCTTTCTCCAAATAAAGACGGTCCACTTGTGGTTCCAGACAGGAGATCGAGCACAAGACTGGTTGCGTCGTTGCTCGAATGCATGATCATGTCCTTTACTGCTCTTTTGAGTTCTGCAGTTTCAATTAGTAAGTCCTTTTGTAACCATGCTTCTATAGCAACTGCATAGATCAGCTTTACAACGCTGGCTGGATAGATAAGCTTTTGTTCCAGCCAGCCTGCTCCTATACCGCTCAAGGGCTCTGGTGTAGGGCTCGAATAGCGAATCCAGTTGATTGAGATGTTTTTATGAAGACCTGGACGCCCTTTTTTTGCAAGTTGATCCAACAGCTCTTCAAGTTGAGCTTTCATTTGAGGATCAGAGCGGTAGAACGCCATAGCGCTCGAAATAATCAATGCAAACCATAGGTGCCCCAATAACCATAAAAAGGATCATTGCCGGAAGTTGTTGGCAACTGTTTGCTTCGGTTAATGGTTATGCAGATGCAACAACTAGTGCCTTAGTTACTCAGGTCTTCAAGGGACGTAGTTTTCAGGTCATTGATGAATGTTCTAAGAACTCATGCCTAAGGGATGAGTTTGGTCGGTTTAGGGTTCGTCTTTTAGAAGATGGTTATCAGTGCTGGATCAAATGGTCAGAAGTTATTGGCCATGCATTTGGGCGTGGACCATGGCAGCCAACCTTGCTTACAAAGGATCAAATTCAGCAGAAGTTAACTCATGTTCTCAGTTGGCTTGAAAATGCGGCAAGGAAAGATAATCAATATCTTTGGGGAGGGACTATTGGACCTGATTTTGATTGTTCAGGGCTAGTTCAGTCAGCCTTTGCAAGCCAACAAATTTGGTTGCCACGTGATGCATATCAGCAAGAAAGATTTTGCGAAGTCATAGAGATTGGCATTAGTAACTTCCAAAGCTTGAGGGCTGGAGATCTTTTGTTCTTTGGTACACCTCAAAAATGTACTCATGTAGCTGTTTATATGGGGGCTGGAATGTATTGCCATAGTTCTGGAATCATGAATGGACGTAATGGAATTGGATTTGATCCATTAGAAGAATTTGAAGAGAATTCAATTGCAGCCTATTATTTTTCCGAATTCCGAGGAGCAGGGCGAGTTGTGCGTTGCCATGACGGCATGACGCTCCCGTAAGGTTGTTTCTAAATAACTTACTTTTTTCAAGCATTAATGGGATGACCAACCCCATCGACATTTCAGTAGTAATTCCTATTTTTAACGAAGAAGACAGTCTTCCTCAATTGGTAGAGCAGTTGTTAGCTGCTATGCGTCCAATTGAAGAATCCTTTGAATTGGTTTTAGTCAATGATGGTTCTACGGATAGAAGTGCTGAGGTTTTGACCCGTATAAGCTCTGAAGTCCCAGAACTGGTATGTGTTTTACTCAGAAAAAATTATGGGCAGACTGCAGCAATGGCTGCTGGTTTTGATTTATCACAAGGCGAAATAATTGTTAGTTTGGATGGAGACTTGCAGAATGATCCAGCTGATATCCCTTTAGTAGTTTCTAGATTGAGAGAAGGATTTGATTTGGTTAGTGGTTGGAGGTATCAGCGTCAGGATGCTGCCATTCAAAGAAAATTGCCTTCCAGAATTGCTAATCGTTTGATTGGAATTGTGACTGGTGTTCGATTGCATGATTATGGCTGTTCTTTAAAGGCTTATAGGAGGGAAGTCCTTAGTGATATGCGCCTTTATGGAGAGCTTCATCGATTCTTACCTGTTTTGGCGAATATTGAAGGGGCAAGAATAACTGAGGTCAAGGTAAATCATCGTGCGCGTCAATATGGCAATAGCAAGTACGGGATAGATCGTACTTTCCGTGTACTTATGGATTTATTGACTGTTTGGTTTATGAACAGATTTCTCACTCGTCCTATGTATGTTTTTGGTTTTGGCGGCATTCTTTCAATTGTTGGAAGCCTATTAGTAAGTGCTTATTTATTCATAGTTAAGTTGTCTGGTGAAGATATTGGCAATCGACCTCTTCTTACTTTTGCCCTAGTACTTGGCATTGCAGGTGTTCAGCTTTTTTGCTTTGGCCTGCTTGGAGAATTGCAGATTCGTACCTATCACGAAAGTCAAGGTCGTCCCATTTATCGCATTAGAGCAACGTTGCGCGGTGGTCGGCGTGACTCTTGACTTAATTGATTTGAACAACCTTTGTATTTGAATAGAGCGTTGGCAGCTCTTTCAACCACGTAACTATCTGTATCTCTGAGCCCTCTTTTGAGTATTGGTATAACACTTTTATGGCCCCAAAGATCTGAAAGCACTATTGCTTCAAGTCTTTCTTCTGGTCCACCAGTGATTAATTGACGGAGTTTTTTTCTTAGTAGGATAGTTTCCTGGATAGATTGTGGTGGCTTCCAATCGACTTTTAATTTCGAGATGACTTGAGTTTTTGGACTGTCTAGATCATTGGCAGTCTTAACTAGGCTTATTTGGGAATCATTAGTGATTTTTATGAGATTTTGATTATTTTTGCTGATCAGAAAATTGCGAGGCTTTTTGCCTAGTCCCCACAGCAGAAAGGCCAGTATTAAGGCTGTAGTGCCTGCAAGAACCTGATTCATGGCATAAATGATGTCGGATCTGATGCTGATGGATGCTGTAAGAAAAGGCTAGGGATTGAACTTTTATGTCACCAATGTGCTTTAAAGGACACCATCACAACAGCAATCTATACAGTAACTATGGATCTTTAGGTATATGTCATGTCTAGCGAGTTTGCCGCTAACTGGCTCCCAGGTGTATTTGTCCCTTTAATTGGACTTGTTACACCAGCAGTTTTCATAGTGCTTGTGGGTCGCCACATTACTGCAACAGACTGATTATCAGTCGTTTCTTCTTAGTCAACCCAGTTTTTTCTAGCCAATGACTGATTTCCAAGACCCTTTTTTGAAGTCCGGCGAGCCGGTGAAAATCAATCCAAAATATGTTGATAGCAGCGTACGCCCTGATGACATCGGCATAGCTGATCAGTGGGCTGTTAAGCCAGCTTCAGATCCATGTGTTGGTGACTTGGTCACGCCTGTTAACAGTGGATACTTCACTAAGGCTTGGCTTAATAATTTGCCCTTCTATCGAGCAGGTCTTTCTCCAAATTTCCGTGGACTCGAAGTAGGCGCGATATTTGGGTATTTTCTCTATGGGCCTTTTACAATCACTGGACCATTCCGAAATAGTGATTTTGCTTTAACAGCAGGTTTGTTGAGTGCCGTTGGTGCAATGCATATTCTGACTGCACTTTTGGTCCTTTACAACGCTCCAGGTAAGGCACCCAACGTTCAGCCTGCGGATATCACAATAGATAATCCACCAGCCGATTTATTTACTAGGACAGGTTGGGCAGACTTTACTAGTGGCTTTTGGTTGGGCGGATGCGGTGGTGTTGTCTTTGCTTGGCTTCTTTGTGGCACTCTTCATGTGGACACTCTCATGAAGCAGGGAGCCTTTTTCCCATGGGTAGGCTAATTATTAGTTAAGGAGAATCCATCACTACTGAAAAACTTGTCCTGAGCAATTATTTTGTTTCAGGACAAGTTTTTTTAAACAGATTTTGATAGGTTTACATTTAATAAGCTGCTATCTGATCTGAAATTAACCAAATCAGTTAAATATGAATGGCTGTAGTAACTCTGAAAAGCACTGAATATTTGATTGGCCAGCTTTCAATAGTTCTTTCAGATATTAGTCACCCAATAGAAGGGACTTTTTTTTTATTTTTGATAGCTCTTATTTGCCGATGGGCATGGCCAATAACTTGGAATAATTTTTTGAAGAAGATTTCTGCTCCTATTCAAACAAACATAAATCAAGAAGGCTATACGAGGCATAAAAAATAAAGCCTTTGAAGGCATAGTCGATGACCTGATAACCATTATTGCTCTTTGAATATCAATCTAGACCTTCTCTGGTAGGAAAGAACCCTTATATAATTATTTTCTGAAATTATAAAAATAGGCCTTCTTGCTAAATGGATTTAGTAAGAGTTAGGCAAGATTGAATTTTCTCAGCACTTTAAAAGCTTTAAAAATGATGCCATTATTTATTTTATTGCCATTAAAACTTTAATTCCGAGAATCTCTTGTAGATAATTTGCGCTTAGTTTTAGATTTGACTTTTTATTTGTATTTTTTGTGGCTCTACTAATACTTTGGCTTCCTTTAACTACAAAAAAAACCCCGTCAGGTTGTCCTGACGGGGTTTTACCTCTCGTTTTAATTGACCTTTTTTAGTTTGGTTTACCCAAACTTGCCTGCAGTCGATCCGATAACGAATGCTGCATAAGTTATTGCAGTTCCGACGACAAAGTGCGTGACACCTGTCAATCGAGCCTGAACGATCGAAAGAGCGACTGGCTTATCTCTCCAACCAACAAGATTTGCGATTGGAGTGCGTTGATGAGCCCATACAAGAGTTTCAATTAGCTCTTGCCAGTAACCTCGCCAGGAGATAAGGAACATGAATCCTGTAGCCCATATCAGATGACCGAATAGGAAGATCCAGGCCCATACTGATAATGAGTTAACACCAAATGGGTTATAGCCATTGATTAACTGCGAACTATTTAGCCACAGATAATCTCTAAACCAACCCATTAGGTAAGTACCAGATTCATTGAATT
>CAJWIZ010000056.1 GCA_913041805.1 uncultured Prochlorococcus sp. | reverse complement strand
CTGATAAGCGTTGCTGATCATTTTTTGTCGTTGTTCCTTTTCTTATTTCCAGTAAAGACCATTTCTCCTTAGACACGCAAGAACTGACTGTCCAGTCAAGGGATTTCAAACAGTTTTTAAGTCTTGGCACTTGATCAACCAATACACCGCTTAATATTGCTCTCCCATCCTGAGCAATTAAATCTTCAAAACTAGGAGCTATTTGCTCAATAACTGGTGCAAGAATATTACAGAGAAGTAGATTCAATAACTTTCCATTTAGTTTCTCCTTAAGAACATCAACTGAACCAAGAAAGACTTCTAACTTTCCTGAAAAATTTTGATTTAATCGAGCATTCTCAATAGTGGCTTTTACAGCCAAAGAATCAATATCAACTGCTAATACTTCTTCTGCTCCCAATCCAATAGAAGCCAAACTCAAAATTCCACTTCCACATCCAAGATCAGCAACTGTTGATCTTAGAGGAGGATCTTTTTCAATGGCTTCCAAGCACAAACGAGTGGTTGGATGACTGCCTGTCCCAAATGCACTACCAGGGTCTAATCGCAATACAATTCGATCAGAATTCTCATCTGGAACATCTAACCAGGCAGGCAGAATCAAGAGATTTCTTCCTACAGGATCAGGTCTCCAATGTTGCTTCCAGCTCTTACTCCAATCCTCATCTGCAACCTTATCCCAAACAAAATTGGATATTGATATTCCAAAAGAATTTCCAAATTGGATAAGGGCACATAAAAGATTTTCCCTTTCATTAATTGGCCAATCATTTTCTTGCAGCCATACAAAAAAGATTCCTTTTTCTAAATTATCTGGAGAGTACTGAACCGCTACACGGTTTATCCCCAAATCTTCTAATTTCCAAAAAAGAATATCCTCAAAATCAGCCGCCAAACAAAAAGATAGCCGCCACCAATAGCAAGGCTCAAATGAGCGAAAAGGCATTGGATCCATAATTGTCCTTAATACTCACAAAGTGACTGGATGCGCCTCTTGAATCCCGTCAATCGAATGAATAGAAATTAGTAACTCGGGAGGAATTGGATCATCAATACTCAAAACCATAACTGCATCACCTCTCACTATCTTTCTACCAACTTGCATAGAAGCAATGTTTACATTGTGCTGACCTAGCAAAGAGCCAAGTTTTCCAATGATTCCAGGCATATCCCTATGGCGAGTAAATAACATGTGTTGACTAGGTAAAACGTTGACTGGGAATTCATCAATACTTGTAATCCTCAAATCTCCATCAGCAAAAACTGTCCCTGTAACTATGTGCCCCCCACTATCTCCTCTTGTTGTGATTTGCAAAGAGCCAACAGCGAAATCACAATTTGCCTCATCTTTAACTTCAAGTATGTGGATACCTCTTGCTTTTGCCTCTAATGAAGCATTGACATAATTAATTTTTTCTCCCAAAGCACTATTCAATAATCCTTTCAAAGTTGCAATCACAATTGGTTGAGAAGGGAATTGAGCAAAATCACCTTGCAACCTAACCTCCAAATCATTGACCTGCCCTCCAGACAACTGACTAACTAGCAAGCCAAGGGTTTCACCAAGTTGCAGATGAGGTTTCAATCTTTCCATCAAATCAGCACTAAGCCCAGGAATGTTGACAGCACTTCTAGCTGGTAGTCCTAAGAGAACATCACGAATCTGCTCAGCCACATCGATTGCCACATTTTCCTGAGCTTCAGCAGTTGAAGCACCCAAATGAGGAGTAAGAATCAGCCGCTCATTAACTAAACGCAACGGAGAGTCTTTTGGTAATGGTTCAGTTTTATATACATCTAATCCAGCCCCAGAAATCACCCCAGAATTGATCGCTTCTGCAAGAGCTAACTCATCAATAATTCCACCTCTAGCGCAATTCACGAGCCGCGCAGTCGGTTTCATTGAAGCCAACAAATTTGCATCAACAAGATTTTCAGTTTCAGGAGTCCTTGGTAGATGAAGAGTTACATAATCTGCACTTTTAAATAGATCATCAATCGCTGCAAGTCTTACCTGCATCTGCTGAGCACGTTCTTGGGAAATAAAAGGGTCATAAGCAATTACTTCCATCCCCATTGCAATTGCGACTTTGGCAACATGAGAACCAATTTTCCCTAGCCCTACAACACCTAAAACTTTCTTATAAAGCTCATTACCAACGTATTTTTTACGATCCCAACCACCATCCATGGTGCTTGAGTGAGCTTGAGGAACATGCCTGGAAAGTGCTAACAACAAAGCGAGCGCATGTTCTGCAGCAGCAATAGTGTTTCCTCCTGGTGAATTAACCACCAAAATTCCTTTTTGAGTAGCTGCAGGTACATCAACGTTGTCTACACCAACACCTGCTCGTCCAATAATGCGCAGTTTCTCCGCTACCTGGATTACCTCAGCAGTAACTTGAGTACCTGAACGGATCATCAATCCGTCATAGTTGCCAATGATCTGCTTCAGATCATCAATAGAGAGTCCAACAAGTTGATCAACTTCAGCAACTTGACTGAGAATGTCAATACCTGCTTGATCAATCGGATCGGAAACCAGAACTTTCGTCATCAAAGGCGAAACATTGCCGAACTGAACTGTAGTGAGCTATGTGGTCCTAACCACGTTTAATCATGCCAAGGTTCAGAATCCAAACAATTGAGGAATACATGAGTGTCTATTTGCATAGTTGCTCTTCCTAATAGGGAGAAAGCCAATCAACTAATTGAAAGACTGCAAAGCGTGTCCACTCCGATTGTGAGGTGTGATTTGATCAAACCTGGTATAGGAAAGCAATCCATAAAAACGGAACAATCTCAAGAAAACACAATTGATGAGGGGAGCGAATTCAACTGTCCTAATCCAATCGAAATTACAAAAGTCCCGTTGCTAAATCCAGAACTCTCCAAACAAACCCGTCAACGCAACATGGCTTTTTTGTTAATGCCCTTTGGTTTTATTGCAGGTCTAACATTTACTGCAATGACCAATCTCAAAACCTTTTCAGACTTAGGTATAAATTTTTTAGGTGAACAAATAACAGGTGGGCTGGTTGGAATGGTTTCAGGTTGGATGGGCAGTTATGTAGGTGCAGCAAGTGTTAGGCCAAAAAATATAGAAGATATAATCAGTATTAAAAAGCTAAATGAACAAGGCCTATGGCTGCTCTTTCTTGAAACACCATTAGAAGTTGAATTGCCTTGGAACTTATTACAAGAAGTTAAACCAATAGAGGTTGTAAGGCTATTAGATCAGTGAAACTTTCTAGAGAAGAGTTCTTGAAAGGTTGCACGAACCCTGTGGGTATGCAGGAGCTTTTGGAGCAAGCAGAGAAAGTCTTTAAAACATGGCAGCCAAGTTGGAGTTCATTTCTTTCAGCCCCACTTCGTGAAGAAGCATTGAGGAGACTAAGTCCTCTCAATAATCTCTATTGGCATTCAGATGGGGGACACCCTGGTGCAGAGCGTCAAAGATTGCAATGCATCCGTTACGAAGACGAAATCTCCATCACTGAAACATCTGCGCCTATTGAAGGTCTTCTAATAGAAGGGAATTTTCTATTTGACAGAGCTTCAGCGAAAGACTTTCGCAAGTCTCTAGAAATTATTGGCGTTCCCCAAGGTGCAATTGGAGATATCTGGACAAAAGGTGATAGAGGAGCGCAAGCCTTATGTACGCCTGAGGCCGCAAAAGTCCTAAATGGATCCATTGGCAAAGTTCGAGATGTCCAAATCCATTGCGAGGCAGTAAACAAAAAAGAATTACAAATCCCTACACCTCGTCTCTGCAAAATGTTCAGCACTGTTGAAGCATCAACCCGCCTTGATGCAATAGCTTCTGCTGGTTTCGGCTTATCAAGGGCAAAAATCATCACTCAAATTAAAGAAGGTCGGCTTCGACTGAATTGGCTCCCAGTCAAACAAGCCTGCAAAGAGTTAGCAGTAGGAGATCGTCTACAACTGGAGCAAAGAGGTTCTATTGAAATAATTAGTTTGGAAATGACAAAAAGACAAAGGTGGAAGGTCCAATTACTTCGGAGATAAGTAGCTTTGGTTCATAAGCTGCTACTTTTATTTCTTGAAGAGCAAAGTTCAGCGACAAAACAATGTTGCTTTAACGGGCGATTAGCTCAGAGGTAGAGCACTACCTTGACACGGTAGGAGTCACTGGTTCGATTCCAGTATCGCCCATTGCATTGCAGGAGTCCTTGAAATCAAAAATAGTGGTCGTAGGGCTAGGTCGTTCAGGAATTGGTGCCGCGAAGTTGCTCCATTCAGACGGTCATCAAGTAATAGTTTTCGAAAGCTCTGAAGGGCCTCAATACAGATCTCATGCAGAGAATTTAAGAACCAAAGGCATCAAAGTAGAGCTAGGAAAACCTCTAGAACTTTTAAGCTTCAGTCCTTGGCTAGAGCAACTTGATTCAGTCGTAATTAGTCCAGGCATTCCATGGGATCACAAAACTCTGAATGAACTTCGAAAATTAGGAATAACAATCAAAGGAGAAATGGGCTTGGCATGGGAAAAGCTTAAGCATTTGCAGTGGATTGGTATTACAGGAACAAACGGTAAAACCACTGTTACTCACATGCTGAACCATGTTCTTGAAGCGAGTCAAGTCAAAGCTCCTATGGGAGGGAATATGGGCAACTCGGCAGCAGAACTAGCATTCAAATATCGCAATACAAAAGAAAAGCCAGACTGGTTAATTATGGAGTTGAGTAGCTACCAAATTGAAGCAGCTAATGACATATCACCGCACATTGGGATTTGGACAAACCTCACATCTGACCATCTAGAACGCCATGGAACAATCGAAAATTACGGTGCAATAAAGAAACGACTTCTGGACAACTCAGAGATACCTATTTACAACGCTGATGATAAATATTTAACGCAAAAAAGGGCACAAATGAAAAAAGGTATTTGGATCAGTGCCAGGAATAATGTTCAGAATAATCATCTCTTGGACTTTTGGATTAATGAACAAGGAATGGTTATCGAAAATGGAGAGGAAATCTTTCACTCTTCAGAGCTAGGAATACCAGGAGAACATAATCTCCAAAATCTATTGATGGTTACTGCGGCTGCACGGAATGTTGGTCTTAGTGCATCCTCAATTAGCAAGACCCTCCACTCTTTTCAAGGCATTC
>CAJWIZ010000055.1 GCA_913041805.1 uncultured Prochlorococcus sp. | reverse complement strand
CTAGTGCGGCTAAGAAGGCATCTTCATCAAAGTCGAAATCATCCACACTTCTTGGCGAAGTATTTGTCAGATTTCTATTTACATCAAATTTGCTTGCTGTTTGCTTGTTACCAAAGTTTTTTGATTGATCTGGCGGCCCTAAAAGGTCTGCCATGCTAATGCCAGCAAGATCATCAATTTCTAAATTTCTCTCAATTTGCTGAGAAGAGCTCCTATCTGGCCTAGTTGTAATAGAAAAGTCTTCTTTAGATGAAGAACCCTGGGATCTGTTTGATTTGATTTGGGAGGGTGAATTTTCTTCAGTAGCTTTCCCTATAAGACTCTCTTGCTCATCTTTTCGACTGATGTGCAAGACCTGCAGAGGTTTGCGGGGTGCTTCCGCATTTTCTCTGAAAGGTTTCTTTGGTCTATTAGGCTGCTGAATGCCTGGTTCGGCCATGGAGCCCTGTTGTTATCGATGGGTCATTCTGACAGGCGAAGTTAATTTGTTTACAGTCGAAGGGGCGATGTCTATGACTTCTCAACTTCGGCGCTTCGATTATTTAGCTTGGCCAGAAGCGCAAAAGGCTGCAAAGACTGAAGGCTCTACTTTGGTTTGGCCATTTGGTGCTTGTGAGCAGCATGGACCTCATTTGCCATTGGCTACTGACAATTTGTTTGCTGAGAAGATCTTAAGAAAAGTTCTGGATCGAATCCCTAATAACAATCCCATTTGGATGCTCCCTTCACAAGTTTTGGGATTTTCACCAGAACATGAATCATTTCCAGGCACAATTTCACTTTCAGCAAAACTTTTGTTGGATTTGGTTATGGAAGTAGGTAAGCAAGCTTCTTCAATGGGATTCAACCGTTTGTTGTTTTTTAACGCTCATGGTGGTCAGATTGGCTTGTTGCAGGCTGCTGCTCGGCAGTTAAGAGTTCAGTGTCCTTCTATGGCTGTGTTGCCATGTTTCCTTTGGAGCGGAATTTCGCCTTTACAAGACTTGATACCTAGTAAAGAGAGAGAGGATGGACTTCATGCAGGATTGGCTGAAACTAGTTTGATGCTTTCGTTGTCGCCTGATTTGGTCGGGCAAGAACGGCCTTGTGATGGAGAGCATTCCTCTAATGATTCTCGGGCAACTCCACCTGAAGGTTGGAGCTTGGAAGGGGCAGCACCATGGGCATGGTTAACTAAGGATCTCAGTACCTCTGGTGTGATTGGAGATAGTAAGGGCTCTAGTCAAGCCTTAGGGAAAGAACTTGAGCAAGTCTTGATAGATCATTGGGCAAAACTCTTTATCAACCTTTTGGCCAGCAATTGGCCGCCTGTTTAAGCATCAAATTATTAGATCAGACTAAGTACTGACATAAAAACGAGAGTTTTTCGTGATTGGTGGTTAAAGTCTGTGCCAATGTCCAAATTTGTAGAGATTTATGCCGACCCTCGAATCTCCTGAGGTTGCATTGCTTGATCGATCCGATTCAGCAGTGGAAGCACTTCCTGACTTCACTTCTGAGTCATATAAGGATTCCTATAGCCGCATTAATGCAATTGTTATAGAAGGCGAGAAGGAGGCTCATGATAATTACATGGCCATTGGCACTTTGATACCTGAAGAAGCAGATGAGCTTAAGAAGCTAGCAAGAATGGAAATGAAGCATATGAAAGGTTTTACAGCCTGCGGGAAAAATCTAGCTGTAACTCCAGATATGCCTTTTGCGAAGGAGTTTTTCTCTCCATTGCATAACAATTTTCAAGAAGCCTTGGCTCAGGGAAATTTGACCACATGCTTTTTGATCCAAGCAATTCTGATTGAGGCCTTTGCTATCTCTGCGTACAACGTATACATTCGTGTTGCAGATCCATTTGCCAAGAAGATCACTGAAGGTGTAGTTCAAGATGAATACCTTCATCTGAACTATGGACAGGAATGGTTAAAGGCCAACTTACAGTCATGCAAGGAAGAATTGATCAAAGCAAATAAAGTCAATCTGCCTATCATCAGATCAATGCTGGATCAAGTTGCTAGTGATGCTGCTGCTCTGCATATGGATAAAGAAGAATTGATGGAAGAATTCATGATTGCTTACCAAGACTCACTGAATGAGATGGGTCTTGATAACCGAGAGATCGCTAGAATGGCTTTAGCAGCAGTTGTTTGATTCAGGAGTTAATTTTTTCTATTTGGCTTTTGAATAACTTGCAAACTGTTTATAGCTTGTGAAAATTATTTCTCTGGGATCATGATGGGTTAATCTCCAGTCTCCCTTAATTGGGATACTCCTTGTAGCTCCGATTATTTTTCTTGGTTAGTCAATGTTTGGATTGATCGGACACTCTACGAGTTTCAAGGATGCCCGAATAAAGGCAATGGAGTTGGGCTTTGACCATATTGCAGAAGGAGACTTAGATGTTTGGTGCAGTGCTCCTCCTCAATTGGTTGAGCATGTACAAATTGTTAGTCCTTCAGGCAAAAGTATTGAAGGAGCCTATATAGATTCATGCTTTGTCCCTGAAATGCTTGGACGCTTTAAAACAGCAAGAAGGAAAGTATTAAATGCAATGGAATTAGCTCAGAAGAAAGGAATCAACATAACCGCCTTGGGGGGATTTACATCTATTATTTTTGAAAATTTCAACCTCTTACAGCATAAGCAAATTAGAAACACCACTCTTGAATGGGAACGTTTTACCACTGGGAATACTCATACGGCTTGGGTTATTTGTCGCCAGCTTGAAATCAATGCACCTTCTATAGGAATTGACCCTAAGCAAGCCAAAGTTGCAGTCGTAGGAGCAACTGGTGATATTGGCAGTGCAGTTTGTCGATGGCTTTCTAAGCGAACAGGAGTAGCGGAACTTTTCCTGGTGGCTAGACAAAAACAGCCCCTATTGGATCTTCAAAAAGAATTAGGAGGGGGGCAAATACTTGGTCTTGATGAAGCGCTCGCGTCTGCTGATGTGGTTGTTTGGGTCGCAAGTATGCCTAGAACACTCGAAATTGATTCTTCAAAACTTAGGAATCCTTGTTTAATGATTGACGGTGGTTATCCAAAAAATCTTGATGGAAAAGTCTCTGGAAAAGGGGTACATGTATTAAAAGGAGGAATAGTTGAGTTCTTTAATGACATCGGATGGAGCATGATGGAGCTTGCTGCAATGGAGAAACCGCAAAGGCAGATGTTTGCTTGTTTCGCAGAGGCAATGCTTCTTGAATTTGAAAATTGTCACACCAACTTCAGTTGGGGAAGGAACAATATCACCCTTGAAAAAATGGATTTTATTGGTAAAGCTTCCGTCAGGAATGGCTTCTCCACACTTAATCTCAACAAAGTTTTTCAGGTTGCTGCTGCCTGAACTTTGCAATTAGTTTCTTGCTTTTTGTGCCATGGCTCGTCGTTATTTACTTGAATTCGAAAAGCCACTTGTAGAACTTGAAAAGCAAATAGAACAAATTAGAGAACTTGCTAGAGATTCAGAAGTTGATGTGAGTCAACAACTTCTTCAACTAGAAACATTGGCGGCAAGGAGGAGAGAAGAAATTTTTCAAGCTCTTACTCCAGCACAAAAAATCCAAGTAGCTCGGCACCCTCAACGTCCTAGCACTTTGGATTTTATACAGATGTTCTGTGATGACTGGGTTGAATTACACGGTGACCGTAATGGAAATGATGATCAGGCTTTAGTTGGTGGTATTGGTCGCATTGGTCAAAGATCTGTTCTTTTATTAGGGCAACAGAAGGGAAGAGATACTAAGGAAAATGTCGCAAGGAACTTTGGGATGGCTACACCAGGTGGATACCGCAAAGCTCTGCGATTAATGGAGCATGCTGATCGTTTTAAATTGCCTATCATTTCTTTTATTGATACCCCAGGTGCTTACGCGGGAGTTCTGGCTGAAGAACAGGGACAAGGGGAGGCTATCGCTGTCAACCTTAGAGAGATGTTTCGATTACGTGTTCCTATAATTGCAACCGTCATAGGAGAAGGTGGTTCCGGTGGTGCTCTGGGGATAGGTGTGGCTGACAGGCTTTTGATGTTTGAACACAGCGTTTACACGGTCGCAAGTCCAGAGGCTTGTGCTTCTATCCTTTGGAGAGATGCAGCAAAGGCTCCTGAGGCTGCTTCAGCATTAAAGATCACTGGGCCTGATCTTTTGAGTCTTGGAGTTGTTGATGAAGTATTGAAGGAGCCAGCTGGGGGTAACAATTGGGCGCCTCTTCAAGCTGGAGAAGTTCTTAAGCAAGCTCTTGAAAAACATCTTGATGAGCTCCTGAAAATGTCAATAGACCAGTTACGTGATGCTCGTTATAAGAAATTTAGATCTATGGGACGGGTTTTAGAGCAAAGCACTACAGAGAAAGGTTTGAGTAACTAAAGTCTTTGTATTAATAAAATTCATTCATTGTCGACAGTTCTCATCACAGGAGCTTCCAGAGGGATTGGAAAAGCAGCAGCAAAGTTGTTCGCTGATTCAGGTTGGGATCTTTTGTTAGTTGCTCGCAACGAAAAATCACTTAAGTCTTTATCTGAAGAGCTCTCCGCTACGACTGGTAGAAGCATTCGCTATAAATCAATAGATCTTTCAGATCCATCATCAATAGCATCTGACATCAATTCCTTAGTCAATGAGGGCGAAACGCCTTCAGTTGTAATTAATAATGCTGGAGTGGCATGGACTGGCGAGCTTATGTCAATGCCTTTGAAAAGTTGGCAATGGATTGTGCAGATGAATTTAACTAGTGTTTTTCAAATTTGCTCAGCATTAATTCCAATCATGAGGGGTAATGGAGGTTTGATTATTAATGTAAGCAGTCATGCTTCCAGAAATGCATTTCCTAATTGGGGCGCTTACTGTGCAACAAAGGCTGCCCTGGTTACCTTTACTAAGTGCCTTGCTGCTGAGGAGAGAGCGAATGGAATACGCGCATGTACGTTAACCCTTGGTGCTGTAAATAGCAGCCTTTGGGATGAAGAAACTGTAAAAAGTGATTTTGATCGAAATGCGATGCTGCCTGTAGAACAGGCAGCATCTGCACTTCTACATATTGCTCAACAACCATCTACTCAGGTGATTGAAGACTTAACACTTATGCCTTCTATTGGAGCTTTTTAAACCATTTACATTACTTTCTTTAATGTATTTTCAATCGGCTGGAATC
>CAJWIZ010000054.1 GCA_913041805.1 uncultured Prochlorococcus sp. | reverse complement strand
AAGTGGGAGCGGTCGGACTCGAACCGACAAACCCGAAGGTGCCGCATTTTGAGTGCGGTGCGTCTACCAATTCCACCACGCTCCCTTTCTCTGAGTTTATGACAGCGGAAGTTTTCTTGCTAATACCTGGTTATATGCGCTCCGGCTTTGTTGAGCTTTTTTTCTATTGCTGAATAGCCTCTATCCAGATGTTTTAGACCTTCAACTTTGCTAACACCTTTTGCTGAAAGGCTTGCAAGAACCATTGCAGCAGTTGAGCGTAAATCACCTCCACATACAGGGGCAGCACTTAAATTAGGGACACCTTCAATTACTGCAGTATTTCCTTGAAGACGAATAGAAGCTCCCATTCTTTGTAATTCAGCTACATGTTGCATACGGTTTTCGTAGATTTTCTCAGTGATTACACTTGTACCTTTTGCTGTTGCCATTAATGCCATAAAAGGAGCTTGTAAATCAGTTGGGAAGCCAGGGAAGGGCTGAGTTGTTATATCAACGCCCTTAATTTCTTTTGGCGTGATTTTTATTTCGTTATCAGTTATTTCAAGACTGCAACCACAATCTCTTAATTTTTGTAGTACGGAACTTAAATGTTCAGGAATTACAGGGGTAACACTTACAACAGAACGAGTAATAGCTCCTGCCAGAAGAAATGTTCCTGCTTCTATACGGTCTGGCATAACGGTGTAATTACAACCATGCAATTCCTTTACTCCTTCAATAGTGATTTTTGGACCACCAGCACCTGATACTTTTGCGCCCATGGCATTGAGGAATTTTGCTAGATCTTGAATTTCAGGTTCTTGTGCTGCATTTTCAATGCTGCTTCGACCTTCTGCTAGGACAGCTGCCATCAGAATTGTTTCAGTAGCTCCAACACTTGGACAATCCAAAACAATGTCAGCCCCTTTTAAGCGATTTGTGATCCCTGGTACTGAAGCTGTAACTACACCATGCTCAACGTTGATATAGGCGCCTAGTGCCTTAAGTCCTTTTATATGTTCTGAAACAGGTCTTGCGCCTATTTCACAGCCTCCTGGTAGTGGGATTTTTGCTTGTCCTAGGCGCGCGAGTAGTGAGCCTATGCAAAAGAAACTGGCTCTAAGTCCATGAACGAGTTCATAAGGCAGTTCGACATGTTTTAAGCCTGAAGCATTTATATGTAATGCATCATTGGAACGTCTTAGACCAATCCCCATTGCTAAGAGGATTTCGCTCATTCCATCTATATCTGTCAGTTGAGGCACATTTTGTAAAACCAATGACTCCTCAGTTAATAGAGAGGCTGCCATTAGAACTAAGGCTGAATTTTTTGCTCCACTTATGCTGAATTCACCTGACAAAGCACAGTCTCCTTCTATCTCAAGGTGCGGCTTCGCAATCTTTTGAGAGATTAATGCCGCATTTGGCATGCCTTATTGCTCTTCAAACTTTTAGCCATCTTGACAATTGCAAATGACTTCGTCCAGAAGGCCGTTATAAAAAGTGGATAGGCTTGAGTTCCTCTCAATTGGTTATTAGGCAATTGATGAATTATGTTCCTAGCGTCGTTTAGGCGATTGAAGCCAGCGGATGTGGCGGAATTGGTAGACGCGCTAGTTTCAGGTACTAGTGGCAGAAATGTCGTGGGAGTTCAAGTCTCCCCATCCGCATTATCTTGAAAGGGAAAAACCATTGTTTTTTGGATTAATGATTGTGTTGGAGATTACTAATGCTTCTGAGTTGGTTGCATCCAAGCTAGGAGCCTTTGCGGAAAAACTGACACCAGACTTTATTGATGATTCAACAGTGGAGGATTTAGTTATTAAAAGAATGATTGAAAACCTTGCCAATGAAGGAATCAAAGGTCAAATTTCGTCATTAAAAGGTTTAGTGATTAAAGATAATCAGATATTGATAGATGATGGATTCAAAGTGCGTAAGCAAAAAACGTTTTGAGGCATTAATCATTAGCTCTAGTGCTTCGCTATTAATTTCAAGTCGCCGAAACCCATTGGTTAGGCGCTTAAGGTCTCTTTCTACAAAAGAAGGCCGTGAAAAGCATTCCTTGTTATTGCTTGAAGGGACACATTTGTTAGAAGAAGCATTACGCACTTCTGTCTTGCCTGTTGAAATTGTTGCCACTAGACCATGGTTGGACAAGCACCTTGGGATATTGAAATCTGTTCCTAATAAGGTTGCTATTACTGAGGTAACACATAAAGTTCTTGAAGCGTCATTAACAACTAAAACTCCTGATGGGGTTGCTGCTCTTTTGCCTTTAAAGGCTTTGCCAAGTCCTAATGATTTTGCTGACTTCGTTTTAGCACTTGATCGATTGCAGGATCCAGGAAATCTTGGGACACTCTTTCGCACTGCTTTGGCTGCAGAAGTTGATGTTTTATGGCTGGCATTAGGTGCTGATCCACTTAGTCAAAAGTCAATGAGGGCTTCATCTGGAGCTGTTCTTCATTTGCCTTATCAGAGGATTGGTATTTCAGAGCATGATGCTATCGAAGGACTTGCTGACAAACTTGAAATCGCAATAAGTAGAGGCCATCAAGTGTTGGGGACCTTCCGCCCTGAAGCTATTAAAAAAGACTTGATATTGCCTTACTGGGATATTGATTGGACAAAACCAACAGTATTGGTCCTGGGTAATGAAGGCTCTGGTTTGCACCCACGTATTAAGGCATGTTGCACGCATCGCATTACATTGCCTCACAGCTCATTAGTAG
Organism: uncultured Prochlorococcus sp.; assembly: GCA_913041805.1. Classification (GTDB taxonomy): domain Bacteria; phylum Cyanobacteriota; class Cyanobacteriia; order PCC-6307; family Cyanobiaceae; genus AG-363-K07. Next base: position 2,593 of record CAJWIZ010000054.1, on the reverse strand, counting down.
ATTCATTAAATGTGGCATCAGCCGCTGTTCCTCTGTTATTGGAGCGGCGAAGAGCCAAAATGTCATCTGAACAGAATTAAGGAACAGTGAACGAAGCCAAATTCGACTTCGACTTGATTGTTTTAGGAGCAGGTTATGGGGGTTTTGATGCCGCTAAACATGCTGCTGAACATGGGTTGAAAGTCGCAATAATCGAATCACGCGAAATGGGAGGCACTTGCGTGAACAGGGGTTGCGTGCCTTCAAAGGCTTTGTTGGCAGCAAGTGGAAGAGTGAGGGAATTGGCTAATTCAGAACATTTATCTGCTTTTGGGATTCATGCAGCCCCTGTTCGATTTGAAAGGCAGAAGATTGCAGATCATGCAAACAAATTAGTTTCAACAATTAGGACCAACTTAACTAAGACATTAGAAAGAGCTGGGGTAACTATTCTCAGGGGTAAAGGGAGATTGGAAGGTCATCAGCGTGTTGGCTTAAGAGAAGCAAGTGGAATCGACAGGATCTTTTCTTGCAAAGATGTAATTCTTGCTACTGGTTCAGACCCGTTTGTTCCACCTGGAATTGAAATTGACGGTAGAACTGTTTTTACAAGTGATGAGGCAGTCAATCTTGAGTGGTTACCTCGTTGGATTGCAATTATTGGCAGTGGCTATATAGGCCTTGAATTTGCCGATATATATACAGCTCTTGGGTGCGAAGTCACCATGATTGAGGCTCTTGATCGAGTCATGCCTACTTTTGATAAAGACCTTACAAAATTGGCTGCAAGAAATTTAATTGATGGGCGTGACATTGATGCACGAGCTGGCTTGCTGGCCAGCAAGGTACAACCTGGCTGCCCTGTTCGTATTCAATTGTCTGATGTGAATACGCGTGAGTTAAAGGAAGAGTTAGAAGTTGATGCAGTGCTTGTTGCTACAGGAAGAGTCCCAACTAGTAATGCTTTGAACCTTGAATCTATGGCTGTAGAGACTCTTAAAGGATTTGTTCCTATTGATGACAATATGAGGGTTTTGGTTAAAGGTAATCCAGTCCCTAATCTTTGGGCGGTTGGAGATGTAACTGGCAAATTGATGCTTGCGCATACTGCAGCAGCTCAAGGAACTATTGCAGTAGAAAATATTCTTGGGAATTTGCGTACTATTGATTATCGCAGTATCCCAGCAGCTACTTTTACGCATCCTGAGATAAGTTCTGTTGGGCTTACTGAGGAAGACTCAAAGGAACTTGCATCTAAGGAGGGCTTTGAGCTGGGAATTGTACGCAGCTATTTCAAAGCTAATTCGAAGGCTTTGGCAGAACTAGAGAGCGATGGAATGATGAAGTTGCTTTTTCGCAAGGATACAGGTGAGGTGCTAGGCGCTCATATTTATGGTTTGCATGCAGCAGATTTAATTCAGGAGGTCGCGAATGCCGTCGCAAGAAGGCAGAGTGTTGAAACTTTGTCTTCTGAAGTTCATACTCATCCAACTCTTAGTGAAGTTGTTGAAGTTGCCTACAAGCAAGCTAGGCAGCAATTAAAGAAGGCAAAATCATTAAATTAATTATTGCCTGAGTTACTTTTAGTTCACTTTTTGGATAATCGCTAATTTTCAATCTTATGGAGATTCGTCGCCGCCCTCCCAATCCAAGAGTCAAGGTCGCGAATTTGGAATATGCCATTCCTCATTCTGAGGCTGAACCAAGGAATATTCTTGAAAAAATTGTTTGGGAGAAAGATCGTGAAATTGAGGCGGCACGTCAGCGAGTTCCCTTGGATAAATTAAAGGCTCAGATTGCTGAGCTCAATGAACCCAAAGGTTTTCTGGAAGCATTGCAACAAGCACCTGTGCTCCCAGCAGTTATTGCTGAAATCAAAAAAGCTAGCCCTAGCAAAGGAATAATTCGTGAAAACTTTGATCCAATAGCTATTGCGAAGGCTTACAAAAAAGGGGGTGCTAGCTGTTTGTCTGTTTTGACAGATAAGACCTTCTTTAAAGGGGGTTTTGAAGTACTTGTGGAGGTAAGAAAGACAGTTGACCTGCCTCTTTTATGTAAGGATTTTATTTTGACTCCATATCAGATATATCAGGCAAGGGCCGCAGGTGCTGATGCTGTCTTGTTGATTGCTGCGATACTTTCAGATCAGGATTTGAAATATTTGCAAAGGGTTGCAAATGACCTTGGATTGCAAGTACTTGTTGAAGTTCATGATGCGGAAGAACTGCAGAGAATTCTCGATATTGCTTCATTCCCTTTGATTGGAATTAATAATCGTGACTTAACTACTTTTAAGACTGATTTATCTACTACTGAAGTCCTTTGCAAACAATTTGAGAAACGTTTAACTGATCAAGGTGCACTTCTGGTTAGTGAGTCTGGCTTATTTATGCGTGATGACTTGAATAGAGTTCTTGCGGTTGGTGCGCAAGCCGTTTTGGTTGGAGAATCTTTAATGCGTCAAGATGATATATGTCATGGTTTGATTGATTTGATTGGCATTTAAGGATTTACTACCTCCAACAACCGGTCTTAAAAACTCTTTTGTGATTTGTGTGTTTAATATCATCTTCATCAGGCAGAATTGGCTTGCTAGCTCTCTCTAAATGCTTAT
>CAJWIZ010000053.1 GCA_913041805.1 uncultured Prochlorococcus sp. | reverse complement strand
ATAGCGGAGCAGGCTAAAAGTAATATTAAAGCCGCTGGATTGCAGGAATTTATCAACATTCAAAATACACATTTTAGAGAAGTTGTATTCCCCAATGAGAAAGGTGTTATCCTTTGCAATCCACCATATGGGAAGAGAATTGGTTCGAATTCAGACTTGAAAGTGCTCTATAGTGATCTCAGTAATTTCATCAAAAATAATGCATCTGGTTGGACTTTTTGGTTGCTAAATGGAAATAAAGAATTGAGTAATTCGATTTGCATGAAAGCAAGTAGACGTTTTCCTGTAAGCAATGGTGGAATAGATTGTCGTTGGTTGAAATATGTAATTCATTGAAATTAGGATTTTCCTAATACAGCTTTAGTTGTTTTTGATAGCCCTTCAAGTGTCTCGGGTAAATATGGACCTTTGGCAAGATATCCGCCTATTCGAAAACTCAAACCAGCGAGAGCTAGATTAATGATTGATACAAACAACAATATCCATTCGATACTTAAATTATATCTTTCTTTCATCCAGAGTAAGAGCATTACTTCGAGGGCTAATAAAGCGAAGAGCATCAGCACTCCTCCCATGGCCAGAAAAATTCCTCCACTAATTAAGCGGCGTTTTTCTCTATCCATTTCTTGCAATGCAATCCTCACATGGAGGTCCATCACTGAACTGGCTAGTGCAGTAACTCGTGCTGCTGCTCCAAGTCCTCGAGGGCGTTGAGATTCATTCATTACGATCTCCTTCCTCCTGCAAGTAGGACTCCTAGTAGTACGCCTATGCCTGTAGCAATTCCTATTGCTACTAAGGGGCGCTGGCGCACAGGCTTTTCTATTCGAGGTCTGAGTGTGGTGTTTAATTCATCCAGTAGTTCTTCTAGCTGTTTTTCTAGAGGTTCTAAGCTGTCTGCTAGATCCTTTGTGCGATCACTTGCGGTATTAAATAAATCCTCTAATTGTTCTTGAACACCTTGGGAAGTTTTTCCTGAATCCTGCGAAATTACCCGCACCAGCTCATCAAGACTCCCGCGAGTAGCTTCTAAGGTTTGTTTGGCCAGATTCGGCCAGCGCTCTTGAATCCTTGGCAGCAAGCTTTCAAAACGCTCACTGAACCACTGTTCCGAGAGATCTGGGCGACTATCTTGGACGCTTTCAACCACCTCTTGTGGTTCGCAGGATGCGGAATTCTTGGATTCCATAAAATCCTGATGGTTTTATTAAGCCTAGAGAGGCTTGTGCTTCAGGGGAACCCTTTTTGTGGTCAATTTTGCATATTCAGGCAAGACAGGACCAATGTTGTCGGTTGTTTTTGGCAGGTGAATTGAAAATTGCAGAAAATTCGAGAGTCGTCTTTGCTTACATTTATTGCCTAATAAAAGGTTCTAGTGCTAAACGTCTTGAGTTGCTTAATTGGCGATCATGCACGTCGGCCTGACTGAAATGCTTTTTGCGTCGAGTACTCTTCCTACCACTGGCCTGCAGCTTGCAGGTGCTATAGCAGGTGCTGGAAGCTTACTTTTGATTGCTTTGAGATTTGTACCCCAAGATTAATTTTTCACTGTTTCGGTAGCTCCTTTTTGAGGACCTACTTAAGCAGTTTAAGTTGATTTTGATCTTCTTTTGACTCCTATAAGGAGTGTTGGATTTTTTTGTGCCACAATAATTCTTTAAAACTAATTAGATCAAATCATTTTAATTGTTTGATTTTTCTTTGGAATAGTAATATTTTAATTTAAAAAAATTATTGATTGACTTGATCATGAGTAATTGCAAGTTTAGATTTCATGAAAAGGGATTATTCCTTATTGTGATAAAAGGCATTAAGCCTACTGTAATGAGTAGATTGAGCTAAGTAAATTTATTGTCTTATGGATATCAAGATCTAATCGATGAGGAGTTTAGTTTAATGTTTGGAAAAATTTTTTCACTCAAATGAATGGGCCTAGTCGATGGATTTTATTGCGTCATATTGGATCACCTGATGATCCGAAAGGAATGCATTTTGATTTGTTGCTGGAGGATCGGCAAGGCTGCAGAAGTTGGAGATTAGAAGATTTGCCTTTGTTAGATGGTCCCTCTCAAAAAGCATCTCCTCTGCCTATGCATAGATTGGATTGGCTTGAACATTTAGATGGTGAGGTTTCGGGTGGAAGAGGTTGGGCAAGTCGAGTAATGGCTGGTTTCTTTTTGGGTGCATTACCTCGAAACGATTTGGATCCTGTACAAATTCAACTCCACAGCAAAGGGATGGTGGGGAATTTGGAAATAAAAAATTTTTTGTGCACCTTATCTTCTTTCACTGGTTCTACTCTTGATTAGATTAAGAACCTCTTGAGGTTCTCATAGAGTTCGCTAATCTCAGCCCATTCTGGCTTTAGTCCTGTTGGTTCATATCAATCAGGTAGAGCTAACTCATTTCAAGTCCTTTGGTGGGGCTATGACTATCCCTCTTGAAGAGGGGTTTACTGTGGTGACTGGGCCTAATGGGTCTGGGAAAAGCAATATCCTTGATGGAGTTTTATTTTGTCTTGGTTTAGCTACAAGTAGGGGGATGCGTGCAGATCGATTGCCTGATCTAGTAAATAGTGGTGTTTTAAGGGCAGGGAAATCGGCTGAAACTGTTGTAAGTGTCAAATTTGATCTGAGTGATTGGCGGCCTGATTTGGCTGAAGAGGGGTTAGAGCCTCCATCAGAAGGTCCTTGGATTAAGTCAGATCAAAAGGAGTGGACAGTCACTAGGCGCTTGAGAGTAATGCCTGGCGGTTCATATAGTTCGAGCTATGCAGCAGATGGTGAGTCTTGCAATCTTCAACAGCTTCAAACTCAATTAAGGCGCCTCAGAATTGATCCAGAGGGAAGCAATGTAGTGATGCAAGGAGACGTAACTCGAATTGTCTCTATGAGTAATAAGGACAGAAGAACTCTGATTGATGAGCTTGCAGGTGTTGCATTATTTGATCATCGAATTGAGCAGACACGATCCAAATTGGACGATGTTCAGGAGCGACAGGAACGTTGCCGCATTGTTGAACAGGAATTGGTTTCATCAAGGCATCGTTTGGAAAAAGATTGTTCCAAGGCCCGTACTTATAAAGAGTTGCGCGAAAAAGCTCAATTAGGAAGGAAGCAAGAATTGGTTTTGGGGTATGAAAATGCAAAATGTGGTTTATTGGATATAGAAATTCGTCAGAAAAACTTAAAACTGAAAGAAGAGTTGAAAGCAGCTTCTTTAATCGAAGAAGAAAAAAAACTTGAGCAATCTATCAATCATTTAAAAGTTCTTCAAGAGAATGTTAAGGCTTTAGGTGAAGATCAATTGCTGTCTGTTCAAGCTGAAATTGCTGGATTAGATTCCCAGACTCGTGAATTAGATCGCCAAGCTATTCAACATCAACAAGAAGGTGAAAAATTGCAATTAGAAAGAGATAATTTAATTAAACGCCGCGAACAAATTAAACAAGAAACTGCTCTAAAGATTGAAGATCCTGCGAATAATTTGTTGGAAGCTGCTGAACAGGTTTGTAAGGATGCTGAAGCTGCTGTTGATGTATCCCGTAGAAGATTAGGAGAAGTTGCAGGTCGATCTGGTGAGTGGCTTGAAAAACAGAAAGAGATAAGTTCTAGGCGTCAAAATCTGCAGGCTCAAGTAAAACCTCTGCAGAGTGAGCAACAAACTTTAGAGGAACGTTTACTACAAATTTCTTCGAGAGAAAAGGAACTTGAGATTGATCAAGAGAAAGATTGTGCTAATAACAAAAAACTCTCTAAACAGTACGAGCAACTTGAGAAAGAATGGGAACCATTGCTTAAAGAGATTGATAAACAGAAGATTGTCGTAAAGCAAATAGTCGATCAACTATCAGTTCAGCAACGTACTCGTTCTCGCTTAGAGAACGAGCAAGCTAGATTAGAAAAGGAAATAGCTCGTTTAGAAAGTCGAAGAGAAACACTTCATGAAAGTAGAGGAACTGGTGCATTACGACTTTTACTTGAGTCTGGATTAGATGGAATTCATGGACCAATCGCTCAATTAGGAGAAGTAGAAGATTCTCATCGCCTTGCTTTAGAAGTTGCTGCCGGTGCAAGACTTTCTCATGTAGTTGTTGATGATGATCAAATTGCTTCGAAAGCAATTGATCTACTAAAAAGGCGTAAAGCAGGTCGTTTAACTTTTCTCCCTTTAAACAAAATTAATGGGAAGCTTGGCTCAATGAATAGGGCTTTACAAAAGTTTCAATCTAGTGAAATAAATGGCGAAATGAATGGATTAATAGGTAAGGCAATTGACCTGATTAAGTTTGACTCTTTATATTTAAAAGTTTTTGAATATGTTTTTGGTGAAACTTTGGTATTTAGTAATTTAAATTCTGCTCGGGTTCAACTCGGTCTCAATCGTTCTGTAACTCTTGATGGTGAATTACTTGAAAAGAGTGGTGCAATGACTGGTGGAAGTCTTTCTGTTAGGAGCATTGCATTAAGTTTTGGAAGAAGTAATGAAGGTGATGAAATAGAACCAATCCGTAAACGATTATTAGAGCTTGGTGAGACTCTTGCAACTTGTTTTACTGAGGAGTCACGTCAGAAAAAATATTTAGATGACCTTTCATCTCAATTAAGAAAACTTGAGCAGCGTCAAATTATCTTGGAGGCAGAACGTCAAGTTTCAGATAGCTCAAGTAAACCTTTTCAGGAAAGACGTCAAGAAAGAATCGACCGATTAGAAGTTTTAGAGATTACAAAAAAAGAATATCAAGATCGTTTGCAAGAGATTGCTAAGGAAGTTAAGCCTTTATATCTGGGCTTAAAAGAAGTAGAGCAACAAGAAAGTCTTTTTGAAGAGAATGCGGATTCGCAAAATTGGCGAAGATTAGAAAATGATCTCGAAACTGCAGATGTGACTCTCGTGGAAGCAAGAAGAGAGAGGGATATTTTGCTTAATCAACATCGAGAACGTCAGCTTGCCTTGGAGAGATTGGAAGACCAGAAGAAATCTATTGGCATGGAAGAAAATAGATTGCAAAAAGCCGTGCAAGCTTTAGCTCTTTCTCATAAAGAATGGAGAAACCAACAAAAAGAATTGCAAGAGCGCAGCAAGTTGTTGGAAGAGAAGCAAAAAGAATTGCAGAGTCGATTTGGGGAGCAAAGAGCGGCTAGAGATTCTGCTGAAGCAGATTTGTCGAATCAAAGGAAATTATTTCAAGAGGGTCAGTGGAATCTTGAACGAATACGCCAAGACATAATTGCTTTGGATGAGGAGTTTCGAAATGGAATGATTCGACTTCAAGAGTTGGAAAATTCGTTACCGGACCCCCTCCCAGAGATTTCTGATGATTTAAGGAGTTCAGGTTTGGAAGCACTCCAAGTTGAATTGCAAGCAATACAAAATCGTATGGAAGC
>CAJWIZ010000052.1 GCA_913041805.1 uncultured Prochlorococcus sp. | reverse complement strand
CTAGTGATTGTCCACTAATGGATCGATTACCTGATCCGCTCTTAGTTCAACTAAGAGCGGCAGGAGGAATAGTGATCGATTTAACAGTTCGCAATTTGGCAATGAGCACAGCGATGGCAATAGAGCACAAAAGAAAAGGTGATTTTGAGCAGCAAGCCTGTTCAGAACGCATCACTGCAAGGACTGTTGAGCTATTGCGGTTGCTAGAACCCAATCAGGTCAAAAGTAGATTAGAAATTATGCTAGAGGCAACAGTTAATAGCAATGGAAGTGACATGGAATTTATAAGAAAATGGGGATATAATAATGAACAAAAACTGGCAATAACATCTACTATTTATAACGTTGCAGGCAATTAAAAAGGGGCCTTAATAAGGCCCCTAAGGATATTAATCAATGAGTAATTAAAGTCAAAATTTTAATCTCTACGTCCACCTCCTTGAATAGCAATAATCAAACGCAATATGAAAATAAATAAGTTTATATAAGTCAGATACATTCCCAGAGCACCTGCCAAGTACTGCTCATCGTTATACCTTCGAGGCATCGTATAGAAGTCTACAAAAGACATCCCCACGAAAAGAATCGTTCCAAAACCCGCAATCATCAATTCAAAGGCACTGCCTCCAAACATGCCTGGGACAAAAAGACCACCGATTATCTGTACCAACATTGCAATGATCAGGCCCATCAAGCCCAATCCAACTACTCCGCTTAATGCCTGACCAACACTATCGCTCATGCGGCTTCCAACTACAGAAGCAATTACAAAGGTAATTCCGGTTGCAAAAACAGCAGTCCCTATTGAGCCCATTCCAGCAGTTGCAATTGCAAGGCCAACAATGCCACTCAAAGTGAAACCAGTTAGAAGACTAAAACCAGTAAGTAAAGGTAGTGCTTTGCTGTTATTAGCGTTATTGGCCGCACTAGAAGCCATAAAGAACAAAATCAGCTCGCCAATAAAGGCAGCCAGAAAAAGAGGTTGAAATAAAGCTGGATTGGTTACCTGAAGAGACAGCCCTCCAATAACACCACCTGCTGTGAGGAGCATGCCACCACCTACATAAGGCAATGCCTTGTTCACTACATTGGGGCCTACGAGAGCACTTGATTGAGCCTCACGAATGGCCTGCTGAAAATTACTACTTGCTGGCATAACGAACCAGGTCACTTAACAGGAACACTTTGCCAGAAAAAAAACAAAAATGTCAGGCTCGACGGGGCGGATGTCCCTATCGTCTTTCGTTACGTGCATAGGCATCCACCACACGTTGCACTAGTGGATGCCTTACAACATCTGCAGAAGTCAAGTGACAAACTGATACTCCATCAACCCTTGCAAGCAGCTCAGCCGCCTCAACCAGACCACTTAACTGACCTGGGGGGAGATCAACCTGCGTAACATCTCCAGTAACAACCATTCTTGATCTCTCCCCCAATCGAGTAAGAACCATTCGCATCTGTGCAGAAGTTGTATTTTGCGCTTCGTCAAGAATTACAAAGGCTTCATCAAGAGTTCTGCCTCGCATATATGCCAGAGGTGCGACTTCAATGACACCTTTTTCCAGCAATGTTGAGGTTTTCTCCGGCCCCAAGAGAGAATGAAGAGCATCGTAAAGAGGGCGTAAATAAGGATCTACCTTCTGTTGAAGATCGCCAGGAAGAAAGCCCAATCTTTCTCCTGCTTCTACTGCAGGTCTAGTTAAAACCAATCTTTCTATTCTTCGTTCTGTAAGCATGCGAACAGCAAGAACTGTCGCAAGAAAAGTTTTTCCTGTTCCAGCAGGTCCTAAAGCAAAAGTCAAATCATGACGCTCCATTGCCTCAACATATGTTTTTTGGCGCAAGGTCCTGGGCCTTAAAAGATTTCCTCGTTGTCCTTTAGCAAGAACAACTTGTCCTAATTGGGCATGAGCTTCCTCTCGACCTGTATCCAAAGAAGTTAAGGCTGACTGCAAGTCAACTTGAGAGACAGCCTCCCCTTCCTCCCACAAAGGTCGTACAAGCTCAACCAAAGCCTTTGCTCTTTCTACTTGGTTAGGACGACCACTTATCTCAAGTTGAAGCCCCCTCATTACTAAAGATGCTCCCGTAAGAGCCTCTAAGCGATGCAAGGTATTTTGTCCTAGGCCACACAATGCAGTAGCTGCATTCGAATCGGGTAAATCAATATGGAAGCGACCAGAGCAGGAAGCTTCTTTCATCCTCGGCTTCAGGCCTGTGATGCTGGATCACCAGCTTCCTTATCTTTATCTTGTGTAGCTTTCTTCGCAGCCAATTTTCTAGCTTGTTCTTGTTTCGCCTTACCAACAATTTCTGCTTGGCGGACTCTTTTCTCTAAAAGGCCACCTTTTTCCAGAAGAGAACGAACAGCATCTGTAGGCTGAGCTCCTTGACTAAGCCTCAATCTTAGAGCTTCTGTATCGAGTCTGGTTTCTTTAGTTCGAGGGTTATAAAAACCTAATTCTTGAAGAGGGCGTCCATCTCGGCGGGAGGTGCTGTTGCAGACCACCAAACGGAAACTCGCTTCCCGCTTTTTGCCGAACCGCTTTAGGCGGAGCTTGATCATCTTGACTTGACTTTATGAAAGTTGTTTGAATTTGGGGAGGTGTTAACTCTCTCCAAAGAGCCACATTAACCTGCTAAGGGTCATAGATCAGCGAAACCCTTCTTTTTCTTGAGAGGTCTCTGACGACGAGGAGCTCCTCCACCAACCCGCCCACCTCTTGCAGCAGCTGAGTTACCTGTCATTCCAGGCATAGGAGAGCCAGGATCGCCCATCCCAGGGAATCCACCCATACCTGGCATTCCTCCACTGGACATTTGTTTCATCAAGCCACGCATTCTCTGAAAATCTGCCAAAACCTTGTCAACTTCACCAGCAGTATGTCCACTGCCAATAGCAAGGCGTCTGCGACGCGAAGGTTGAGCAGCTAATAATTCAGGTTTAATTCGCTCATCAGGAGTCATAGAGCCAATCATCGCCTCTACCTTTTTCAGCTGTTCTTCTCCACTTTTAAGCATTCCATCATCCAACTTATTCATCCCTGGGATCATCTTCATCAAGCCTCCCAAAGATCCCATACGCTTAATCAAGCGCATTTGCTTGAGAAAATCTGAAAAATCAAAAGTTGCTTCCTGTAGTTTCTTTTGCATTATTTCTGCATCAGCAATCTCAACTTCTTTCTGAGCCTTCTCAACCAGAGTCAATACATCTCCCATGCCCAAAATGCGACTTGCCATTCGCTCAGGATGAAAAGGCTGTAATGCCTCAACTTTCTCTCCAGTACCTATGAACTTGATAGGTTTGCCACTAACTTTTCTGATCGATAGAGCAGCACCGCCTCGCGAATCTCCATCAAGCTTGGTCAAGACCGCGCCAGTTATACCAACCTTTTCGTGAAATGCTCTCGTGAGATCAGCCGCTTCTTGACCAATCATCGAATCAACAACTAACAGCACCTCATTGGGCTCAACTGCAGTACGAATGCGGACCATTTCATCCATCATGTCGGTATCAATCTGAAGCCGACCTGCTGTATCCACTAGCAATGTGTGAATACCTTCTTCTCTAGCTTTTGCAAGACCAGCAGCAGCAATTTCCTCAGGCTTGACCTCTGAACCAAGGCTGAAAACTTCTACACCAATTTGAGACCCCAGAGTGTGCAATTGCTCAATTGCCGCAGGCCTATATACATCAGCAGCAACCATTAGGGCACTCCGCCCATTCTCCTTTAAATGCAGTGCAAGTTTTGCAGTCGCAGTAGTCTTTCCTGCACCTTGCAAACCTGCCATAAGAACAACATTTGGCTGCCTTTCAGCACTAGCGAGAGGTGAATTGGATCCACCCATGACCTCTATCAACTGTTCATGAACAACTTGTATGAACTTCTGATCTGGATTGACACCTCTAACAACATCAGCACCTATTGCTTTATGCCTTACCTCTTCAACAAACTCCTTTACGACACTCAAACTAACGTCAGCATCTAATAAGGCTCTACGCACTTGCTTGAGCGCGTCATCGATATTATTTTCACCGATTTTATTTTCACCTCTTAGTCCTTTAACCGCATCTTCAAACCTGGCTGAAAGCTCATCAAACATTGGGAAAGGTGCTAAGAGTGGATTGAATCAATAGTAAAAAAGTACTTGCTTTTTTGTAAACATGAAATCTAACTTCCACTTATATAATCAACTAATTGCCATAAATCCTTCTCACGGCCCAAAATATAGGTGACCTTCAAAGATGGGATAGAAGTTTCAGAAACTATTTCACCTGTTGATTTTATTCGCTGATCATTATATGAAAGCTTGACTTTTACTTCTATTCTTTTAGGTGTTTGAGAAACTAGTTGAAATGAGTCAATAGATGAATTAATTCTCTGACTCTCATCCCTCTTTATATCATTAGATCTCTCGGCCTGAACTCTTTCAACCAATGCAGGCCTCGCGACAACAGGCAACTCTTTACTTTCTTTTCCGGCAAGAACCTTGGCCTTACCATTGAGCCAAAATTGAATGAGTCTTTCAATCTCTTGCTCGCTAGGTTTTTCTACAGTTAATAACTTTATCTCTGGTATTTGAATTTCCTGAACAGGTTCTTCTAAATCAGGTTTAGAACCAATTGATTCCTCTATTTGAGTTGATTTATTTGTCTTAGTTGCTTTAGATGGATCCTCGCGTAATTCAAAGAGACTCAAAGAGGCACCTATAGAAACTAAAAGGACTATCAAAGAAGCACCTATGAAGCCAGTTCTCCCATTAGAAAATAATTTTTGTGTTGAATTCTTTAAGCGTTGCTGAAAGAATTCTTGGAAATTGGATTGAACAGAGTCAATTTCATCCTCCTCAAAATTCGGAACGCCTCCTGGCATAGGCAAATTGGTATTTGAATCCAAATCTTCTTCTGAATCTTCGACCTGAGATTTTTCTCCGGAGAAGGAGGACAAAAACGAGAAGCTGGATTTAGCAATACCAAGAGCACTCTTTTTCTCAAGGGTTTCCACGTAAGTCTGTACATCTCGATCGGCAAACCAAGCTTCAAGATCAACTGGTTCCGACTCAACATCTCTATATCCCAAAAGGACATCACGCTTCAGCCAATCCCTGCAATAGTCACAAAGAGCGGCCAATGTTTCTCCTGGATAAGCCTCTAACCACTCCCTTAAGCCTTCATCAGAACTCTTACGAAAGTTTTCTTCAGCTTGCTTAATATCAGCAAGCAGAAGGTCCATAGATCCAAGCAATGGGAATTTATCAAGCTCCTGTAAATCAAGACTTTTCAAAAACTTTCTAGCTTGCTGTAATCGTTCAGGCTTTCTTTGCGAAAAACCTGCTGCAACCAAAGCAATAACGGCAAGAAAGCCTGCTTCGGCAGAACCTCTCTTCTGCCATTTTACAAATAAATCTAATTGCTCTTGAACTGTTAGAAATTTACGGATCTGTTGAAAAAACAA
>CAJWIZ010000051.1 GCA_913041805.1 uncultured Prochlorococcus sp. | reverse complement strand
CATATATGGGAGCAATTGGATTGACAGGTAAAAAAGCAAAAAATTCAAAAGGAAAAATTGATGAGGCTTATGACATTAGTATTGGAGGGTCACAAGGAGAGTTTCAAGAAATTGGACAATTAAAACACAAATCAGTACCTAAAGATAAGCTCAAAATAGTACTAAAAGATTTACTAATTAAAGAGTTCTCTGCAATTCCTAAGAACAAAATCAAGAAAAATAGATTCGAAAAATTTTCAAGATTAATCAATTGGTTTGGTAAAAAGAATGAAAGCAGCAATTCCTCATAAGCTGCTTTCATTTTGTTCTCCAAAATTAAATTTTACTATGAATGAAAATCCTAAATCAAAAGATTTCTTTTCAAAATTTGTTAATTGGTTCAATGCTTTAGGCAATGAGCTGCCAACCACTAACCGGGAAGGTGGCAGCCAAGATTTTTTTTCTAAATTAATGAACCGTATTAGCGAATAATCGTAAAAATTACTAGGCAAACTTTAATTTTTTATTACTTCCAATGGATCTAAATACTTCCCAAATGGACTATGTCCTACCCAATGAGCTTGTAGATGGAATGATCGCTGCAGGTGGAAAAAAATCCACAGTCAGTATAAAAAACCTTCTTGTTCGAGGATTTTATTCAGGAGCAATCCTTGGATTAGCCACATGCCTTGCAATAACAGTAGGTATTCAATCAGGTATGCCATTCCTAGGTTCAGTGATCTTCCCCTTTGGCTTTGCAAGCATTGTCCTATTTGGAATGGAGCTTGTCACAGGCAATTTTGCTCTTCTACCTATGGCAACATGGGCTGGCAGAAGTTCTTGGAGAGCTACATTCCGAAATTGGATGTGGGTTTGGCTTGGCAACTTTATAGGCACAGCTCTAGTTGCTCTTCTTTTATCAATCAGTCTTACCAGTGGAGGAACCGTTGAACCGCTCTCAGCAGCTGAAGGAGGCAAAGGATGGGCAGTAGTCGCAGCAAAAATTGTGGCAATAAATCAAACAAATGTCCTTACAAAATATGAGGCACTAGGTAGTACAGGATTATTTCTTGCATTTATAAGGGGTGTAATTGCAAATTGGTTAGTTTGCCTTGGTGTAACCATGGCATTAGTTAGCAAGAGTGTGCCAGGCAAAATTCTTGCATGCTGGTTACCAATCACAGCATTCCAAACAATGGGTATGGAGCATATTGTGGTGAATATGTTTCTTCACACTGCAGGACCTTTACTTGGTTCTAATGTCGCATTTAGTAAAGTTATTTTTTGGAACTTTATACCTGTTACCTTAGGAAATGTTGTTGGTGGAATGGTGTTTATTGGAATGCTTTTCTACAGCACACATAGAACTAAGATGAGCAATGTATTACCAAGCGTTCATGATGAAAAATTAGAAAGAGAGCTGGCAGCTGAACTTGGGGCTCGATAAAACGATTGAATAAAAATTCAAGAAAAAATTTTCTTAAACTATTCTATTTCTTAAGTTCAAGTAGACTTCAGTACAAGTTGTCTCTCTGCTCAAATGCTAAGTCAACCTCCAACATTGCAGCTTCATCATCATGAAAACTGCATCCATACATTAAATTAATTATTCTCTCAATATCTATCTTCCGATCACTCACATCTTGCCACAACCTATTTGTTAACTCTGGATCACCAAGTTCAAATTGTGCATGTGCGAGTTCTCTTACCAGAGAAAATATAGCTGGACGATCATTGCGCATCCGTGATTCAGAAATCTCTAGTGAAGGATTGTTGTCTAACAAACCTTTTTGGCTAATCTGCCTTAACTTTCGAAGCATTTAAATCCAATGTTAAAGTTCTTTTTTATTAGTAAATGAGCACAAGGCATACATCCATGAAATTAATAAAAACTAAATCTTTAATCACTTCATCCGTTACAAAAAATCCAAATTCCTTAAAAAACCATATTCATGAGCTTTAGTGAAAGCGATCTCTGGAAGTATCTAAACGATCCAAGAGACAAGCAACCCAACGCCAAATGGCTAGGTGAAGTGTATTCACTGGCTCTAACAAAAGAGTTGAGGGAAGCAATTGCTGCACAACTAGGCCTACTTGCACAGGAAGGCTGGTCAACCTTGAAATCTCTTTCAAAAAAATTTGGATCACAACCGGAACTTATCCATGCCGCAGGCATGTGCCATCAAAAGGAAGCTCGAGACTGGTTGCTAAAGCTCTTAGAAGAGCAACAAGAAGTGAATATTGTAGTTCTCAAAGCATTAGCTTGCTGGGGAGCATCTATTCCCAACAATCTTCTTTCAAAAATTCTAAATCAACCTGCTCTAGATATAAGACTTGCAGGACTGGAATTACTCTCATTTAAAGCTCACCAACTATCTGATAATGATTTACTCAAGCTAACTAAAACCTTATTAGATGATTTTCGTGACCCAATTGTTATTAACACAATAAAAATACTACAACGTCGAGACGGAGTAGCTGTTTGTCATGTTCTTCACTCAATTGCTCAAGAAGGTAGTGAAGCAACAGCCCAATCAGCAATCATGGCACTGGGATCTATTGGGACAATGATAAGCCATGGAAAATTAATCAAGCTTGGTCAACAGCTGCCTCCAGGGAAAAGGCTAAACCTGGTCAACAAACAACTACAACATCAATATAGATTCTTATAAATTGTTTCTTTCTTGTGAGGCCTCTATAAGTTCAATTTAGTCATTAACATATAATTGAAATTAGTAACATTGACTACTGCATCAATACATATCTTTTGCAAAAGTTTTCTCCAAAAAAATTGTCTAACGTGATTGAAGGCAAAGAACAATTTAAAATTTATCTCCGCAAAATAGGTAGCGGTGAACAAACCAGTAATGGACTTAGCCGTGAAGAATCAGCCGATGCATTAAAGCTCATACTGGAGGCAAAGGCTTCTCCTGCACAAATTGGAGCATTCATGATCGCCCATCGCATTAGACGACCTGAACCACAAGAACTGGCCGGCATGATTGACACATATGGGAAATTGGGCCCAACGTTAACTTCCAAACAAGATCATCGTCGTCCTGTTTGCTTTGGCATGCCATTCGATGGTCGTAGTCGTACCTCACCTATATATCCACTAACAACACTAATATTGCTTAGCCTCAACCAACCAGTGGTATTGCATGGTGGGAAACGCATGCCAATCAAATATGGAGTAACTACGACAGAGCTCTTTGAAGCAATTGGCTTAAAACTAACAGGATTAACCTTAAGCAAAGTACAAGCTTGTTTTAATAATCATGGACTTGCAGTTATCCATCTAGCAGACCACTTCACCCTCGCTGAAAAACTCACAAGTTATCGAGATGAGATAGGTAAAAGACCCCCACTAGCGAGTATGGAATTGATTTGGTCCGCTCATCAGGGAAAACATCTACTAATTAGTGGTTTTGTGCACCCTCCTACCGAAAGAAGAGCCTGGAAAGCACTAGAAATTCTAGGAGAAAAAGATCTCATCTCAATCAAAGGACTAGAAGGAAGCACTGACCTTCCAATCAGCCGAGCATGCATAACAGGAAGAGTACACAATGGTAAGTCCCAACGAATCATCCTCCATCCTCGTGATCACAATTGTTCTGGGAAAGATCTGGAATGGCAGAATCTTGATAAATGGCGTGAACATGCATTAAAAGCATTGGGAAATCAAGGACCATTAAAACAACCTCTTCTTTGGAATGCTGGGGTTTATCTATGGTTCAGTGGAAATTCAGATAGCATTGAAGACGGTATATCGAAAGCCGAAGAATGCCTTAGCTCTGGGTCTGCACAAGCAACTCTCGAACAATTAATTCATTGGGAAAAAAATTCTATATAAAAATTTGGAGTTACTTATACCTTGAGATATTCATAAAATTCTTTCCATTAGATAACGTTCAAAACTAACTCCACCTATTTGTATTTGTTCAATGGCAGTAAGAACCCAACCACGACGTAATAACAATGGATAGCTAAACCTACTTGCCTCCGTAACCAATCGTGTCTGACCTTCATCACAAGCCTCTTTCTCTACTTGATCAAGCAACAAAGATGCATGCCCTCTACGGGCATACTGACCTCGACAATACAGAAGTGCTAAACGATCAAAAGGATATCTCACAGCAAAAGCGACAACTAGCTTTTTTTCAAGACTTATCCAACCTATACCTTCAGAAAGTGGCGTATCCAGCACACCTGGCAACCAAGCCAATGAAGCCCAAGCCCGAGTTTGTTGCTTCGTATACACATCTTCACCCTGAGATTCAATTGCATCGGCATAAACCTCTCTTACAGCAATGAAATCAGATGATCTAAGTGGTTGTAATTGATCACTCCTGAGCATCTATCTCTAACCAAACCCAGTCAATTCAACTAACGTTATGAGATCGTTAGACATATCGTAAAACTTGAAGGCGTGCACAAACCCAAAATCCCAACTCTACTAAGTGCTTTTATAACACTATTAAATGATCGCCTTGGAGAAACTATTGTATTTCCTTTACTACCATTTTTAATAGAGCGATTTACCAAAAGTGGCAGCACTTTAGGGCTATTAGCAGGAACTTACGCAATATCGCAATTTGCAGTCGCACCCTTAATAGGTGCACTGAGTGATCGTTATGGACGAAAACCAATCATCATTACATGTGTCTCAGGATCAGTAATCGGCCTTTTTCTCTTTGCCTTAACAGTCAGCATCGATTGGATTAGCTTATTACCCATGTGGGCAACAAGCCTGCCGCTCTTCATGCTATTTGGCGCCAGAATAATTGATGGTGCCAGTGGTGGTACAGCGGCTACGGCGACTGCAGTATTAGCAGATATCTCTACTCCAGAAAACCGTGCAAAAACCTTTGGACTTATAGGCGTAGCTTTTGGTCTAGGTTTCGTCCTTGGTCCAGGTTTAGGAACAGCTCTTGCACAATTTAGCGTCACACTTCCTGTCTGGGCTGCCACATTATTTGCATTATCAAACTTAGCTCTCGTGATATGGATACTGCCTGAAACACTCTCACCACAATCAAGAACTTCTCTAGTACGTAAAAGAGAACTAAATCCCTTTAATCAAATTCGTCTTGTCTTTTCCAACCCTTTGTCACGACGACTTTGCTTAGCATTCTTTATTTTTTTTATGGCATTTAATGGCTTTACAGCTGTTTTAGTGCTGTATCTAAAAGAGGCCTTTAATTGGGGTCCAGAACTCTCAAGTCAAGCTTTTGTCGTAGTTGGAGTTATCGCGATGATAGTTCAAGGTGGATTAATCGGCCCTTTAGTTAATCAATTTGGAGAATGGAAACTAACACTGTCTGGCATTGGATTCGTAATTGCTGGATGCATACTATTAACTCTCTCGAATCAAGAAAATTCAATCCCTATGGTTTTTAGTGCCGTTGGTGTATTAGCTATCGGCACAGGTCTAGTTACTCCATGTCTCAGAGCATTGATTTCTAGAAGGCTAAATGCCTCTGGACAAGGTGTAGTTT